>NZ_JBFAIA010000391.1:0-1005 GCF_040654455.1 Nonomuraea sp. NPDC050691 | reverse complement strand
TGCCAACCATGAAACCCTGCTGGCTATCCGTAGCCGCACAAAACCTGTCGATGCCGTATTGCGGCTGAAAGGCAAAGCAGTAATTGAAGATATGAATTTCAGCCGCGTCTGTATCGGGCGGATTCCTGTTAAAGAAATTGCCCAATTAATGAGACAGCATGGCGAAAAACTACTGGAAAGGAATATCCGCCGTTATCTCGGTTTGACAGGAAACCGCGTTAATCAGGATATCCAAAGAACCCTGCAACACGAGCCGGATAATTTCTATTTTTACAATAACGGGCTGACTTTGATATGCAGAAGTTTTTCCTATAATGCCTTGCAGACATCCGATTACCAGGTCAATGTTACGGATTTGCAGATTGTAAACGGCGGTCAGACATCCATGACCCTGATGAACGCAATAGCAGATTTTTCCGATATTTCGGACAATGCCAGCGTGTTGGTGCGCATCTACGAGCTGCCAAAAGAGCAAAACGATTTGGTTATGAAAATCACCCATGCCACCAACAGCCAAAATCCTGTGGATTTGAAGGATTTGAGAGCCAACGATCCCCAGCAGCAGCGTTTGGAGATATCGATTGCAGAGTTGGGTTACACCTACCGACGCAAGCGTAGCCAGGAAGCAGGAAAAAACGATATTACATCAGGCACGGTTGCCGAAGCGGTACTTTCGGTTGTCAAAGAAAAACCCCAGCAGGCGAAATTTTTCACCAAGGAGCATTTTGGTAAATTGTATGGCGAAATTTTCGATAATTTGAACGGGGCGCAGGCGGTATTGTCCGTATTGATTTACCGTATGGCAGAGAACAGAAGAAAACGCCCGCAGGAAAATGATCCCGACTTTGTCCGTTATGCTTCCTGTTTTATTGCCATGCAGATTGGCAGGAAACTTCTTGCAGATTCAGGATTGGCATCATTTGATTTGGTTAATCATCAAAATTTCGTTTCTTTGCAGGCACGGCTGGATGAAAAGGGCGAAGCTTACCTTCAAGCAGCAATACA
>NZ_JBFAIA010000390.1:0-1021 GCF_040654455.1 Nonomuraea sp. NPDC050691 | reverse complement strand
CTAGGAGCTGTTTCTTAGATCTGCTGACGGCCTCTGTCTGGCTTGCCACTCTTGGCGTATGGGTCGTGGTGATCTGACGAATGCCGAGTGGGAGCGGCTGGTGCCGTTACTGCCAGTCGGTGGCCTGCGTGGCGGTCGGTGGAACGATCACCGGATGGTGATCAACGGGGTGCTGTACCGGGCGCGGACCGGGTTGCCGTGGCGTGATCTGCCGGAGCGTTTCGGGTCGTGGGTGACCGTCTACAAACGGCACCGCCGCTGGTCAGCCGACGGAACGTGGCAGCGGCTGCTGACGGCGGTTCAGGCGGCCCAAGACGAGCAGGGACGAGTGGACTGGGACGTGTCGGTGGATTCGACCACCGTGCGAGCGCACCAGCACGCGGCCGGCGCGCTCCACGCAACCCCACCACCCCCGCCGTCGCCAGGCCGCCAAAAAGGGGACCCGGCGGGGACAAACCCGGGCGATCCGGTGCTGGCGGCTCTGGCGGCCCGGCTGGCGGAGGTGGTCCGGCTGGGGAGTGCTTAGGACGCTCACGCGGCGGGTTCACCACGAAGATCCACCTGTCGGCCGAGGGACGATGTCGTCCGCTGTCGCTCGTGCTGACGCCCGGCCACCACGGCGACAGCCCGCAGATGCGAGCGGTCCTGGAGCGGATACGCATCCCGCGGATCGGGCCGGGACGCCCCCGCACACGGCCCGACAGCGTCTCGGGCGACAAGGCCTACTCCTCTCGCGCCAACCGAAGCTACCTGCGCAGACGCAAGATCCGCCACACCATCCCTGAACCTCGTGACCAACAGGCCAACCGTCGCAGGCGCGGCTCGAGGGGAGGACGGCCGACCGGCTTCGACCCCGGTCGCTACAAGCAACGCAACGTCGTCGAGCGGGCGATCAACCGGCTCAAAAACTTCCGCGCGGTGGCCACCCGCTACGACAAGCGCGCCTACATCTTCCTGGGAACCGTCACCGTCGCCGCCTTGGCTATCTGGCTCCGGACCTGATCCAGGAAACAGCTCCTAG
>NZ_JBFAIA010000389.1:0-1037 GCF_040654455.1 Nonomuraea sp. NPDC050691 | reverse complement strand
GGCCGTCTAAAAATACCTGCTCGCAAGCAGGTAAAACATATCCAAATAATCGGACTTATTGTTTAAGAACCTATCAGCATAGACACTTTCTCTACAATAAAATCATTATCGACATAAATATCAAACTGATAGAGAATTTCTGGCTCGATACTGGTAGAACCTTGTAAAGTCAGAAATTTGTCATTTGCTGTAAAAAAAAGAACAAATCCTTTTCTACCGTTTTTATTCAAACACGCGTGACTGTTGTCATGCTTACGATAGAAACCGCCATGATTCTTGAAATTCAAACCATATTTCAAAGCCAGTGCATCTGTTACTGCAACCAACTTTTGTTTTGGCCGTTCTTTAGTATCTGTAAATAGTCCGACTTCGGGTATATCTAAAGCAGCGGCAACAGCCTCAACCTGACTTTTATATTCAGGCATCACGCCGGCCAGAGGCTTACCTTCTGTATCGAATACATCGCAGCCGTATAAGCCATCTGTTTCCAAGATTCTAATTTCTAGGGTTTTTTCGTTTAAATATTGCATTGGTGTACTCCTATAAAGGGCAGGGGTACACATTCCCATAGCAGGGTACGGTATCCCTGCATGGGTAGATTGAACTGTTTGCATCTGTACAAACAGCAGGATTAAAAATACAGTGCTTTCTTTAAAAGCTAACAACTTTTATCAATGTCACCAAGAAGATTTTGGTTAATGGTCAAAATTTCCGAATCCTGATCAATTACCCCTCTGTCCGGAGAAAGTAAATGGGCTAAGGCAATCATCAACCAATCCAAATCACAGTTGTTGAATTTCTCACACAAAGCATCTAAAACCTTCGCTTTGTCCTTGTCTTCCAAAAATCTCAATTCATCAAACTCATCTTTTTCAAGTGGATTGAGTTCATGTCGAGCAACTGCTGTCATCATACCTATAAACTCAAATGCTGCTTGCAAGTCTTCTTGCTCGGGTTTCATGATAGTCATAGTTATCTCCTTTTTAGCTGGCTTTCCGGTTCATCTCGATCACTATTTGTCGCAATTGCTCGCTTTC
>NZ_JBFAIA010000388.1:0-1052 GCF_040654455.1 Nonomuraea sp. NPDC050691 | reverse complement strand
GATGCCGCCGCCGAGTCGCTGCCGCCACACCGCGGCGGCGCGCACCGTCTCCGCGTCGGCGGCGAGCACGGCGCCGCGGACGCCCTGCAGGCTCTTGTAGAGCGAGACGTACACCGAGTCGAACAGGCCGGCGATCTGGTCGAAGGGCCGCCGGTAGTAGGTCTGCGCCTCCCAGAGCCGGGCGCCGTCCAGGTGCGCGGCGGCACCGGAAGCCCGGACGAGCGCGACCTGGTCGCACAGGTCGTCCCACTCCGGGAGCAGGCCGCCGAGGTCGCGCTGCGGCAGTTCCCAGACGGCCGCCGCGAGGGGCTCGCCGATGGCCGCGAGGTCTCGTGCCGTCATCAGCTCGAAGGGATCCCCGGTGCGGTGGAAACGCAGGCCGTGGACGGCGTTGTACCCCTGCTGCTCCCACACGTCCAGATGTGACTGCGGGTGGGCGGCGAAGGCGCGGCGTCCACGCGCGTCGGCGTGGACGCGGAGCGCGGCCTGCTGCGCCATCGTCCCGCTGGGGAAGAAGAGCGCGCTCTCCTTGCCCAGCAGGCCGGCCAGCCGGCGCTCCAGCGCCGCCACGGGACCGTCGGGGCCGTCCGGCGGGGTGTCCTCGTCCACCAGCAGGAGCATCTGCTCCAGCATCGCGCGCGGCCTGCGCCGGAGGGGCGCGTGGAGGAACAACGACCGCCACACGGGCGTACCGCCGGAAGACACGTCAGGCATGAGGGCTCCACTTATTGCGAATAATATGCAAGAGCATGCTAGTCGCTATACGGGCGCGCAGCCAGCGGGGTTCTGGAACGCTAGGCGGGGGGCGCGCACGCGCACGCCATGGTGACCATGACCCCGCGGTCGCGGTCGACGTGCTGCACCGAGCCGTTGCCCAGGCAGTAGCGGCACGCGGAGGCGGCGGCGACCATCGGGTCCAGCCAGCGCGGGTCCTCCCACACCGGCGGTGGCCGGTCCGGGGGCTCGGGCCGCCGCGCCGGGTCCGCGCCGCCGCCCACCCAGCCGCGCCCCCGGCAGACGACGCAGGCCAGGGACAGCCGGCCGAGCCGCTG
>NZ_JBFAIA010000387.1:0-1053 GCF_040654455.1 Nonomuraea sp. NPDC050691 | reverse complement strand
TGCACCACTTCTATTGACAGCTATGCTGCCATCTCCTAAACCATCTACCAGCCATCGTAAAAACTGCATTCCACGGTCCCTGGCCTCCAAATGTTTGGCTTTGACTGAATCCTCGACTATTTCGGTTGACTCTGTTTCTGATTGCTTTTTCAAATTACGTTCAGAAACTAAGGCTTCGAGTTCGGCCATATTCTTGGCTCCGCTTGCAAGGCTATCTAAACCTTGAGAGTCATCCATGACTTGAACCGGGCGTGGACTAGATGTAGGTTCTTTTAGTCTTAGCTGCTCCAGTTCACGCATACCATTTTGTGCTGATTCAGATTCGGGCAATGAAATTGCTTCAGTATCAATTTGATAAGTTACTGTTTCAGTTGTTTTAATCTGTCCATGTTCTGATTCAGGATCAGCTGTTTTCTCAACAGGTTTACGATCGTCTGCGAAAAGGTCGGCAAGTTTTTTGCGACCTGCTTTGGTACCCGATTTAATTGTTTTTGGAGTTTTATCTGTCTCAGTGTCTTTCACCTCAGTGTGAGGTTTGGCTACTGTCTCAGTTTCAACTTCTACGCTTATATTTTCCTGAATCGGGCTAACGGCATTTACTGCTGTCTCAGCTTCTAAATTGGTTGATTCTGTTTGTTCTGAATCAGGTTCTATCAGGTTAAAGTTTTCGATTAAATTATCAATTGAGCTGTAATTCGGTTTATTCGGGGTTGCTGCTTTTTCTGACTCACTAGATCTATTTTTCTCTGGAGCAGGTGAGTTCTTACTGTTGTCAAAAGCAGAGTTCGCTGTCTCAGTTTGATTTTTTTCGGGTTGGGAAGGCTGTTCTGTCATTTCCGGTTGAATAGACAGAAAATCCATTTTGTCTTTGGTGTTGGCTGACTTAACTTCAATATCTTGTGCTTGAATTGATGTTTTATCCTCCGAAGCTACAACATCTGCTATTTCCTTTTTAGCGACAACTTCAGAAAGATTGCCTAAGAACTCAGCCGGATAATCTCCATCCGGATACAAGGTTTTGGCATTGAAACAAAGTACACTGAATACATTGCG
>NZ_JBFAIA010000386.1:0-1072 GCF_040654455.1 Nonomuraea sp. NPDC050691 | reverse complement strand
GCCACCCTTGAAAGAGTGCGTAATAGCTCACTGGTCAAGTGATTCCGCGCCGACAATGTAGCGGGGCTCAAGTACACCGCCGAAGTCGTGGCACTCACCACCTTGTGTGGTGGGTGGGTAGGGGAGCGTCGTGCAGCTGGTGAAGCGGCGGAGTGATCCAGTCGTGGAAGCTGTGCGAGTGAGAATGCAGGCATGAGTAGCGAATCGAGGGTGAGAAACCCTCGCGCCGGATGACCAAGGGTTCCTGGGGCAGGCTAATCCGCCCAGGGTAAGTCGGGACCTAAGGCGAGGCCGACAGGCGTAGTCGATGGACAACGGGTTGATATTCCCGTACCCGCTTCAACGCGCCCATATCGAACCCCTTGATACTAAGAGTCCTTAGCTCGGGTTGTCCTTCGGGACGGCCGTCAGAGTGAACGCTCGGCCTGATTGGGTAGTAGGTAAGCGATGGGGTGACGCAGGAAGGTAGTCCAGCCCAGGCGATGGTTGTCCTGGGGTAAGCATGTAGGGAGTGAGGTAGGCAAATCCGCCTCGCATGTATCCTGAGATGTGATGCCGAGCCGATTGTGGCGAAGTGGATGATCCTATGCTGCCGAGAAAAGCCTCTAGCGAGTGTTGTGGCGGCCCGTACCCTAAACCGACTCAGGTGGTCAGGTAGAGAATACCAAGGCGATCGGGTGAACTGTGGTTAAGGAACTCGGCAAATTGCCCCCGTAACTTCGGGAGAAGGGGGACCTCTGCCGGTGTAGGAGCGTGCCTCCGAAGCTGGTGGGGGTCGCAGTGGCCAGGGGGAAGCGACTGTTTACTAAAAACACAGGTCCGTGCGAAGTCGTAAGACGATGTATACGGACTGACGCCTGCCCGGTGCCGGAACGTTAAGGGGACCGCTTAGCGCAGCTTGCTGTGCGAAGGTGAGAACTTAAGCGCCGGTAAACGGCGGTGGTAACTATAACCATCCTAAGGTAGCGAAATTCCTTGTCGGGTAAGTTCCGACCTGCACGAATGGCGTAACGACTTCCCCGCTGTCTCAACCACAGACCCGGCGAAATTGCATTACGAGTAAAGATGCTCG
>NZ_JBFAIA010000385.1:0-1102 GCF_040654455.1 Nonomuraea sp. NPDC050691 | reverse complement strand
CTGAAATCAACTCCCGGTTTGATGCTGCAATCACCTCACCTCTCTTACTTTTGTGTGCCGCCGCCTTCGGCGCCCGCTTCCCGGAGGAGAGTTCTCAGCCTCCGCTTCCCCGCTCCCCCTCGACGCCCGCGCCTCCCCGGAGTCCGCCCGGATCGCTCGAGGACACGGGCGGCCGGGGACTCGGCGGTTCATCAGGCGTATCCCAGCCGTTCTTCGCTCGCATCCTTGATCGTCAGAAGTGCGAGTGATCATTTGGGTGCCTTGATCGCTCCGAATCCCTGAAGAAGCCCATGCGCGCGAGCGCCTCCCACACTCGCGGTGTGGGCCGTGGCCGCCTGGTCACGGTCGCCCTGCTGGCCGGCGCCGCCATCGCCGGGTCAGCCCTCGCGGCCGTCCCCGCCGCCGCCGCGACCGGTCGGAGACAGGGCCGGCGGGGGTGGGATAGCTGATCAAGCGACATCTGGGACGAAGCAGCGGGGTCGGCGAGATGCGTGTGACCGGGGGGCAGATGCCGGCATGGAGCAGATGCCGGGTTGCGGCGTGCTTGGGATGAGGACAGAGGTTCGGGGCCGCCCGGTCCCCGGGGGGCGGGGCAGACCCCTCGGGCGGGACCGATGCCTGGGCCGGGGCAGATCCCTGGGGCGGGACCGCTGACAGATCCCCGGGACGGGACCCATTCCCGGGGCCGGGGCAGTTCTCTCGGGCGGGGCCGATGGGGGGCAGAGGCAGATATCAGGGGCAGGGCATCTATTGGGTCTGACGCGCCGGTCTCGAGGGATCGTCGTCAGGTCTTCCAGAGGACGGGTCTTGTCGGGGGGGCCGGCTTGTCGGGGCCCAAGCCCTTTCGGGGCAAGCCTTTTGTCGGGGACACGCCTCCTGTCGCGGGCACTGTCGCGGGCATGCCTCTTGTCAGGGGATCTAGGTTCTCTCGGGGAGGCGGTACGAAGGACGCACCACGCACGAGTGGCACTCCCATGCAGGTCCTAGAACGCAAGAAAGGGCCCCATCCTCCGCCTCTCAAAGCCAACCCTGGCCCGAGAAGCTCCGGATGGAGCCCTTACCTGTCATACAAAGATTGTCCGGCGGTGACCTACTCTCCCAC
>NZ_JBFAIA010000384.1:0-1123 GCF_040654455.1 Nonomuraea sp. NPDC050691 | reverse complement strand
GCCCCGGCCAGCGGCGCCCGGCCCACGCGGCGTCCGGCGGAGGCGAACCGACGCCCGACCGCCTCCGGCCGCCGCCTCACCTCGGCGCACGCCTCCGTGACCCAGGGCTGATCGAGGACGACCGGCGGTTCCTGAGCGTCCATCACCGGCTCCCTTCCACAGCGGCGCGTCCTGCCGCGCTGACTCCTCCGGCGGCGCGTTCCGCCGAGCGGAGGAACGCGATCGAACGGGCGGCGACCTCGGGCGCCGCGTGCGAGTGCCGGGGCAGTTCGACCGCCACCAGCCCGGTGTAGCCGCGGGCGGCGAGGGCGGCCAGGACGGGCGGGAAGTCGATCTCGCCCTTCCCGAACTCCAGATGCTCGTGCACGCCCCGGCGCATGTCGTCGATCTGCACGTTCACCAGGTACTCGGCGACGGACTCCACGCAGTGGGGCACCGGGTCCGGTTCCAGGCAGCGGCAGTGCCCGATGTCGAGGGTGAGCCGGAAGCCCTCGGGGCGGCCGAGCGCGTCGCGCAGCCTCCGCCAGTCCGCGATGGTCGCCACCAGCATCCCGGGCTCCGGCTCGAAGCCCAGCGGCACCGTCGCCGCGTCCAGCAGGCGCGCGCAGCCGTCCACGAGCCGTTCCCAGGCGAGGCGGCCCGGGACGGAGGCGGGACGCGCTCCGGCCCACAGCGAGAGGGCTTCGGCGCCGAGGTCGGCGGCGATGGCGGCGGCCCGTCGCAGGAAGTCCAGCCGCAGGTGGCCGTCGTCGTGCAGCAGGGTCGGGGCGTGCTTGTGCCAGGGGTCGAGCAGGTAGCGGGCGCCGGTCTCGACGACGACGCCGAGCCGGAGGCCGCGCAGCCGGTCCGCGACGGCCGCGACCCGCCGGGCCGCTCCGGGCGCGTAGGGGTCCAGGCGGTCGTGGTCGAGGGTCAGGGCCACCCCCTCGTACCCGAGACCGGCGATGACGTCCAGCGCGTCCTCCAGCCGGTGGTCGGCGAAACCGTTGGTGCCGTACCCGAACCGCAGCCCACGCGGCGCGGTCGCGCCGGCCGTCCCGGTGGCGGCGCGCGGTGCGGACGCGCCGCCGGCGCGCGTGCCCGTCATGTCGGTGACACCTTCGTGGCGAGGATCCCGCCCAGC
>NZ_JBFAIA010000383.1:0-1184 GCF_040654455.1 Nonomuraea sp. NPDC050691 | reverse complement strand
GAAGAGTTTATCAGGCTGTCTAGCGGCAATCCTGACATCCATATCGTAGGAATCAGGCAGTCGCAGGAAGTGGACGGCAAAACCGTCTGGAAGCCTGTCAAATCAATTTTAAAAGGAAATAAAAATGCTGAATAAAGTAATCCTCATCGGCCGCTTAGGCCGTGACCCTGAAGTGCGCTATATGCCCAACGGCGAAGCTGTCTGTAACTTTTCCGTAGCCACAAGCGAAAGCTGGAAAGACAAGAACGGACAACGCCAAGAGGCCACTGAATGGCATAACGTAACCATGTACCGCAAATTGGCAGAGATTGCAGGCGAATACCTGAAACAAGGCAGCCAAGTTTACATTGAGGGGAAAATCAAATCCCGTAAGTACACCGACAAGAACGGCGTGGAGCGCACGGCTTACGACATCATCGCAAATGAGATGAAGATGTTTGGCGGTAATGCACAAACACCAGCGCAAAAACCACAGCCAGCACAGGCAAAAGATGATATTTCGGACGACGTTCCATTCTGACCAACCACAGGCAGACGGCCTAAAACGTCCAAGCCGTTGAGATGACGGTTCATGAAATGAAAGCAAATGAAAATGAAAATACTTGACCCATGTTGCGGCAGCCGCATGATGTATTTTGACAAACAAGACCAGCGAGTTTTGTTTGGAGATATTAGACAAGAAGAGCATTACCTTAAAGACCGTGATTCAGTTCGTTACTTAGAGGTAAAGCCGGACATCAAAATGGACTTTACAAACCTTCCATTTGATTGTGCGAGTTTCCGTCTTGTAGTTTTCGACCCGCCCCATTTGGTGCGGGCAGGGAAAAAATCGTGGCTGGCCAAGAAGTATGGGAAGCTTGGCGAAGATTGGCGGAATGATATAAAAAAGGGATTTTCAGAATGTTTCCGTGTACTAGAAGAAGGTGGGATATTAATTTTCAAATGGAACGAAAATCAAATATCAACTAAAGAAATTCTATCCTTGACCGATGAAAAGCCAATTTTTGGACATGTGACCCGGAAACACAAGGCAAATCAAACGTCCACGCATTGGTTTACATTTATGAAAGAGGGAAAACATGAACGATAAACCCCAATCTGTACAGATTAAATAGGAGATTGAAATGATTACAGCAGAGCAAGCGCGTGAATTGAATCCGAAATGACGTATCGAAGAGTACAAA
>NZ_JBFAIA010000382.1:0-1201 GCF_040654455.1 Nonomuraea sp. NPDC050691 | reverse complement strand
AGGAGATGTACGCCTGACGGGGAATACATCCCCTTCAGGGTTGATAAAAGAGCCGTGCATCCGAAACGGATGTGCATTTGGTTAACGGCGGTATGCGGGCAGTTTGACGGACTGCCGACCGTGTAACATAGTCTAATCTTCTACCAAATACCCGTCGCTTTCAAGTCTATCGGACAAGCCTTCGTACCAAATATCGAATTCAGCGATACCGAATTTACGGATGTCGGCCATCTCGCAAAGACAGTGGTAAAGCACGCTGTTACTGTATTCGTAGCGTCCGCCGAAACTTCCGTACTGGTCGATGTATTTCGCCGTAAAACATACATCCAAGTTGGCGAAGATTTCCGCGAGTTTTCGATAAATACCGAAAGGCGGTGCCAATCCGGTCAAAAAGCAGATTTCAATAAAACCCTCTCTTTGTGTGACAAAGGTTTCGGTGGGACATGGGGAAAAACTGCTGCCCCATGCCTTGATTCTCTCTTTGGTAAGGTCAGACGTGATATTTTCGGGTAAAGGTACAATTCGATCGAAATCAAAAGCCCAATGGGATAAGCGTGGGAGCGAAATAAAAACAGTTTTGCCGCTTCGGCAACCGACTCTTTGGAACCTTCAATCAGAAGGATGTTGTCAACTTTGGTGGACATAATCGTCTCCGGGCGGGTATTGCCCCTGCGGGCAGAAACCCGCAGGTTAAGGGCTTACGCCTAGTTGGAAAAGAAGCACGGAAGTTATGCCGACTCTGCGTACAGTTCGGGCAGGATTTCACGGTGCAGCCAGCCGGTGACGACTTCGCGTAGCACATGGCGGCAGCCATCAGGCAGAACATCGGATAGACTGAAACCGAACTCGTACAGTCCTAGCCCTTCATTCGACTGCCACTCGATGATGGCATTGCTGTGGCGGCGGAAAATCCAGGCGATGTCTTCATCTGATAAATACTGCAATGCCACCTGAAAAATAACCATTTTGTCAGGACGGTTAAAATACTGCCGATAGGCAGACATCAGATAGCGCATGTCGGCAACGGCGGATACGCCTTCACCGGCGTATCCGTCCTCAAGGTAAGTGACGGCTGCAACAGCATCACCATTGCTACTGCTGATACAAACCATGTCGGCCTACGTCTACGACGGCGAGGTGGCCGCCGAGCGCGCCCGCGAGCTGCGGGCCGCGTTACCGGACTGGGCGGCCGTCCACTACG
>NZ_JBFAIA010000381.1:0-1262 GCF_040654455.1 Nonomuraea sp. NPDC050691 | reverse complement strand
CACTGCCTGCAGAAGGGCGTGACCTACGACGAGCAGGTAGCCTTCCCGCCCCGTCTGAAAGCTGCGGCTTGACGCTGTAGGCAGATCGGATGTCTTAGCACTGCTGTTGATCTTGATCCTGTTTGATCAGGTTCTCTGTGCTCTGCTTTGGGTCAGTTGGGCTTGTGCCATTGGTGTTTGTGGGTGTTGCGTCCGTAGTGGTGGGCTTCGATCATCTGGTGTGCTTCGTCGGCGTTGTCCTGGTGCTGTTTGGCGGCCCAGGTGTGGCCCTGCTGCAGGCGGCGGGCGGCGGCCGCGTTCTCCTCGCGGATGATGGCGCTCTCCCACAAGTTGCCTGGTGGCGGCCCTGTCAGGAGATGTGGGGGCTGCGTCGTTCGATGAGGACGACGTCGCGCCAGACGCCGTGGTGGCGGCCGATCCGCTCGCGGGTGCCGATGACGCGAAAGCCGGCGCGGGCGTGCAGGGTGAGGCTGGCGGCGTTCTCGGGGAAGATCCCGGATTGGATCGTCCAGATTCCGGCGGCCTCGGTCGAGGCGATCAGGGCGTCGAGCAAGGCCGTGCCGGCGCCGCGGCCCCGGGCGTGGGGGTGGACGTAGACGGAGTGCTCCACGACGCCGGCGTAGGCGCATCGGTCGGACACCGCGGTGGCCGCGACCCAGCCGAGCACCTGCCCGGCGTCATCGAGGGCGACGTGGCGGTGTGCGGGCAGCTTGGCGGCGTCGAACTGGGCCCAGGTGGGGGCCTGGGTCTCGAAGGTGGCGTGTCCCTCGTCGATGCCGTGCTGGTAGATGGCCAGGACCTGGTCGGCGTGCGCGACCGTCATGGGAGTGATCTGGACGGTGCTGGTCATGCCGGTTCCCCCGTTCCAGGAAGGAGGTCGTGGATCAGGGCGCGGACGCGGGTTTCGATCTCGTCGCGGATGGGCCGCACGGCGGCGATGCCTTGCCCGGCCGGGTCGTCGAGCTTCCAGTCCTCGTAGCGTTTGCCGGGGAAGATCGGGCAGGCGTCGCCGCAGCCCATGGTGATGACGACGTCGCTGGCCTGGACGGCCTCGGTGGTGAGCACCTTGGGCAGCTCGGCGGAGATGTCGATGCCGGCCTCACGCATCGCCTCGACCACGGACGGGTTGACCTGGTCGGCGGGGGCCGAGCCGGCGGAACGGACGCTGATGCGCTCGCCCGCCAGGTGGGTGAGGAAGGCGGCGGCCATCTGGGAGCGGCCGGCGTTGTGCACGCAGACGAACAGCACGGACGGAACATGAG
>NZ_JBFAIA010000380.1:0-1291 GCF_040654455.1 Nonomuraea sp. NPDC050691 | reverse complement strand
CGCACGGCCCCCCCCCGGCGGCCCCAGCTCGCCGTGTTGGGGGGCCGTGCCCAGGGCGCATCGGGGCGGTCGCGGGCCGCCGGTGGCGTCGACGGCGCGCCGGCCGGCCCGCCGCTGGGGCTCACGGCCCGAGAGCTGGAGGTACTGCGGCTGGTCACCGCCGGGCGCAGCAACCGGGAGATCGCCGGCGAGCTGGTCATCGCGGTGAAGACGGTGAGCGTTCACGTGTCCAACATCCTGGCCAAGCTGGGGGTGGCCTCACGAGGGGAGGCCGCGGCCACGGCCCACCGCCTACGCCTCTTCGACGGCTCGGAGTAGCGGGGGGGCGGGCCACGAGAGGGCTTGCATGACGGTGGGGCACATCAGGCGGTCCGAGCAATGTGGCGCCGCTCGGGCGCTCTGGGCGATGCGGCGCCCCTCAGCCCTCTGGGATGTCGGTGCCCTTGTCGTGCTGTCCGAGCGATTCCGGCGCTTCAACTGGACGTCAGCGAGGGTGGAGGGCGTCCAGCGGCAGAGCGACCGTGCGACGGCGGAGATCGTCGGACCACGAGCCGGCCACGGCGCCATGGGGCGCGGCGGAGAGAAGGGTCTTGACCTCGTCGAGACGACCGGGGAGCAGGCACCGCCGTCCCACCAGCCGTCGGCACCCTGAAGCGTCAGGAGACGGGCGGCCCATCCCTCCTGCTCCACGCGCGCCCGCCCGGCGGCGACCTCCTCGGGCGGGGCGTGCGGGAGATCGGGCAGGGGCGGAGTCGCGGAAGAAAAGGGGAAGCAGGGCCGGCCCGCCCCTCGCGCGCGACGCGGTCAGCCGGTGAGCTGGGCTTCGAGGCGGTAGCCGTCCACCGTGACGTACACCTGGTCGCCCGGCCGGGCGTTCAGGCGCATCAGCACCGGCTGGAGCGAGTCGAAGACCGGCTGGTGGCCCTGCCAGACCAGGACGATCGCGTTGTCTCCCGGTCCCGTCACCGACAGGAGCGTCCCGGGGCGCATGCCGAGCTGTGCCGCGTACCCCTCCGGGACCGGCACCGGGCCGCCGCGCAGGTGCTCGGGCGTGACCTCGATGCGCTGCCAGCGGCGCGGGTCGGACGACGGGCCCGGGATGGGCGGCGGCGGGGTGGACGGCGCTCCCGCGAGCCCCGGCAGCATGGGCGAGCGGCCGCCCGACAGGGCCGAGAGCGTGGCGAGCGCCGCCGACGGGTCGATGGAGCCGGCACCGGCCGCGGGGATCGGCTGGCCGCCGCGGTGGTGGTGTCCGTTGGCCCCGGGCGTGCGCCGGGGAAGCGGCTGGGCG
>NZ_JBFAIA010000379.1:0-1296 GCF_040654455.1 Nonomuraea sp. NPDC050691 | reverse complement strand
GCGCGATCGGTGAGCCCATCACCGCGGCCCGCATGATCACCTGCTCCTTCACGCCTTTTCGAACTGCGTGCACCCTATCGCCCCCAAAGCCTTTTGTAATTTCGCCGCGCAAACGGTTATGGCCGGAAGCAGAAGTACACGAATTTATCCGCCGCCGCCGTCAGAAATAGAGAAACCGCCGTAACAGGCGGTTTTTTTCAATCCAGCAAATCGGCAAGTTCGCCAATATCAGGGTTATAGTACACATTCAGCAATATGCGTAAATCCTTATGGCCGCTGATTTTAGCCAGTTGCATAGGCTCAACCCTCGCCGCCATTCGCGTCAGGGCTTTATGGCGCGTATCGTGAAAGTGGAAGCTCTCAGCCCCCTCAACCTTTGCCCTCGCACGTCTGAACATCACGTCAAGCGTGTGGGAGCTTATATCAAACACAGACCCACTCTCAGACCGTGGCAGTCTATCTAATATCGCCATAGCCTTTTTAGACAGCGGCACATCTCGACTGCTACCGTTTTTAGTCATCGGCAAATGCACCACGCGCCGGGCTAAATGCACATCACGCCAATTCATGTTACAGATTTCCCCGGCACGCATGGCCGTCTCAATCGCAAACAAGACAGCCAATCCGATACGCTGCTTTACCGTGATTATCGGCACGCCGTCAGCTACACCAAGCTCACGCACGACAGCCAAAACAATATCATCGGACGGTATGTAGTTTCTCGCCCTGCCTTTGCCCGGCCGTCTGATTTGCAATAGAGGATTTGACGGTAAAAGCCCCCATTCCTTGACCGCCATTTGACAGACGGCGGACAGCGTTTCAAGTTCGCGCCTGACCGTTGCTTCTTGGACTTCTTTTTTCCGATTGTCGCGCCATTGGGCAAAATGATGTGGGCGCAGGTCGCTGACCTTAATATCAGCCAATTCAGACCGTAGCGCACGATTCAGACGGTATGTTTCCGCCCTACTACCTCGCTTACCCGGAGTGATTTCATCGCGGTATCGTTTCAGCAAATCGGCAAAATATAGGCTTTTGGGCGCATTGCCCTGTACGCCGTCCAAGATTGCCGCTTCAGTCCTCGCCGCCCATGCAACGGCATCAGATTTCAGGGTAAATGTTTCAGACTTGGTAACACCTTTTAGACGGACTTTGACTCGATATTTTCCGTTGCGCTTTTCGATTGTTGCCATTGGTATATTATTGGGACAGTGAGGGGACACGGCATTATATGTTATAATCAATCCTAATCAATCATAATGTATTGAGTGGCGCAGATATGAGATTGATTTGTATATA
>NZ_JBFAIA010000378.1:0-1316 GCF_040654455.1 Nonomuraea sp. NPDC050691 | reverse complement strand
GTCTCGTCCTGCGGGCCAGGATCTTCGCGCAGGCCGAGACGAAGACCCTGAGCATGGCGGACGTGCGGCACGTGGTGCGCAAGGTGGTCCTGTTCAGCCTCGTCTGCGAGACGGCCACGGCGGTGGTTCTCACCGGCCGGTTCCTCATCGGTCATGGCGAGCCGTTCGGCCGCGCCGTCTACCTGAGCGTCTTCCACGCGATCTCGGCCTTCAACAGCGCCGGTTTCGCGCTGTGGCCCGACAGCCTGATGCGGTTCGTCGCCGACCCGTGGATCTGTCTGACCATCGCCGCCGCGGTCATCGTGGGCGGTCTCGGCTTCCCGGTGGTGTTCGAGCTGCTGCGGGGCTGGCGGCGGCCCAGTCGCTGGTCGGTCCTGACCAGGATCACCGTCGGCGTCACCCTGATCCTGCTGACCGGTGGCACGCTGGTCTTCATGGCCACCGAATGGGACAATCCCCAGACGCTGGGCGCCCTCGACGATTCGGGCAAGGTCCTGGCCGCGTTCTTCACCGCCGTCATGCCACGTTCGGCAGGGTTCAACATCGTGGACATCGCCGACATGCACCCCACGAGCTGGCTGGCCACCGACCTGCTGATGTTCATCGGCGGTGGCAGCGCCAGCACCGCGGGCGGCATCAAGGTCACCACGTTCGGGCTGCTGGCCTTCGTCATCTGGGCCGAGATACGCGGCGAGGGGGAGGTCACCGTCGGGCATCGCAGCATCTCGCAGGCCACCCAGCGTCAGGCCATCTCGATCAGCCTCATCAGCGTGGCGCTGGTGGTCCTGTCCACGTACGCGCTGCTCGCCCTGACCCCGCACAGCCTGGATGCGGTGCTGTTCGAAGCGGTCTCGGCGTTCGGCACCGTGGGCCTGTCCACCGGTGTCACCGCGGACATCGCCCCGGCCGGCCAGGTCCTGCTCGTGCTGCTCATGTTCATCGGCCGGACCGGTCCGCTCACCCTGGGCTCCGCCCTCGCGCTGAAGGACCGCACCCGCCGCTACCAACTCCCGGAGGAGAGGGTCATCGTTGGCTGACAGGACAACCGATCCGGTCGTCGTGATCGGGCTGGGCCGGTTCGGCAGCTCGCTCGCCGTCGAGCTCACCCGGCGCGGCACCGAGGTACTGGCCATCGACAACCGCGCCAAGGTGGTGCAGAGCCTGTCCGGCCAGATCACCCACATCGCCACCGCCGACTGCACCGACATGCAGGCGCTGCGCCAGCTCGGCGTGCCCGACTTCTACCGTGCCGTCGTCGGGATCGGCGGCGACCTGGAGGCGAGCATCCTGACCGCGTCGCTGCTCGTGGAGCTGGA
>NZ_JBFAIA010000376.1:0-1330 GCF_040654455.1 Nonomuraea sp. NPDC050691 | reverse complement strand
TTGTTGGCCAGTAAACATCCTATTAGGATTGAGTAGGAGTGTTGTCCAACTCAACAAATCATTTGCATCCCAAGTATGGTGATAAATCTTCATGGAGATGAGTGCATCACGCATCCGGGCAAGGAGCGAAACGGCCTTACTGACTTCAACACCGTTGTCAGGCGAAATATTCAAATTTACACTGAGGATACAGCGCAGATTTCGTAAGCGAATGGCCGTATTTTCTACTAAGACCTTCTGTGTGCCCTTATTCCAAAATTCAGTACGTTTCTTGGCCAAAGTTTCAAAGGTGCTTCGCATCGGGTCGTCGATAGAACGTGATGCTTGGACTTGCTCATATTCATTGAAGTAGTTTCTCAGATCAGGGGAGCCGAAAATCTGAACTTGTATCGGCGTTTTCTCAGGAAGTAGCGCATACAGGTTGCCCCATTTACTGATCAGGTCATCACTGCCACCTAAAAATGGGTTGAGTTCAAAAACAAAGCCCATCCCCAACGGTTTGTCGCCTTTAACGGACATCAGAGTAAACAACTCTGTTTTGGTATCGTATGCACCATAATTGAGATAGTCGCTCAAATGGTCAAAGTCAGGATCAACAGGGTTGTTGTGTAAGGCTTCCATCGGTTGATCGACATCATCCGAACCAGCTAACCAATTTTTAAATTTTGACAGGACACCCATTACATACCCCTAGCGAGTGGTACCGGGAATACCCGATGTTTCCTGTAGATTAAGATTCACACCAACATCGGGGATACGGTCATTTGTGTTATTTGAATTGGTTGAAGAAGTATCAACCGTACTGTCTGAAGTTTTGGCTCCATTCCCCAATAAGCGGATCGGTCGGTACTCGTCTATGATCTGTTGCTGATTGTGGGCTATTAACCAATCACCCTGATTCAGAACGACATATGTGAAACTTTGATCATTTAAATCGCCATCCGTATCAAGATATGGAGCAACCCAAATACGAGCAATTTCACTTTGGGAGCGAATGGGCGTACCGGAGGAATAAGCTTGCGTTAACATCAATGTACGGGCACTTTGATCTGTGTAAGGTTGTCCAACCTGTCTTTTCATGCCGTCTTGTAAAACACCTGCAACAGATGCTTTATAGTTACTGCTTATGGATGCGCAATAAGGATCATCACTGTTCCAAGCATTTGAGCATCGGAATTTTTCACTACCGCCGATACCGGACATGGTTAAGGTTGAACATCCGCTAAGAATCAACATTGCCGCAGTTATTGATAAGGCTTTCAAACGCATCATTCCGCTCCATTCAACCATTTTTCCAATTCAGCACGCGGCATAGCACCGGATGTACGCC
>NZ_JBFAIA010000375.1:0-1335 GCF_040654455.1 Nonomuraea sp. NPDC050691 | reverse complement strand
CCTGCCAGGAGCCGACGGCGCGCTCTCCCTCAGCCGTACGCACGTAGACGGTGCCGTCGTCGTCTACCCGGCCCCACGGGTCGGTGCTCACCGTGTCCTCCCGCACTTTCCATCAGACCCTTCGGGACATGCCGTCCCTTGTTGTATTACGTCAGCTCTTGCCAGCTATTGTCACGTCTTTGATTTCGACGGTTTCCTTAGGTGCTCCCGTGCCGTCCCCGGCGTCACCGATGACGCCTGCCTTGTTGACCTTGTCCAGGATGTCGAGCCCCTTCGTGATCGTACCCACCGGCGTGTAATCCGGGGTAAGCCCGATATCGCCGTACACCAGGAAGAACTGGCTGCCCGTGCTCCCCGGCGCCTGCGTCTTGGCCATCGCCATGACACCGCGCTTGTACGCGGCGCCCTCGAGGTTCTCCTCGGCCATCACGTAGCCGGGGCCGCCGGTGCCGTCGCCGCCGCTCTTGCCGTCGGCCTTGGCCGTCGGGTCGCCGCACTGCAGCATCGGGAACTTCTCGCTGCCCAGCCGGTGGCACTTGCTGCCGTCGTAGTAGTTCTTCTTGGCCAGGAACGCCAGCGAGTTGACCGTGCAGGGCGCCTTGGCGTTGTCGAGCGTGACCTCGATGTCGCCCAGGTTGGTCTTCAGGGTCATCGTCCTGGTGGCGGGCTTGAGCGACACCTTGGCCGGCGGCATGCCGACGTCCTTGACGTTGCCGCCCGCGGTGTCGGCGACGTACCCGCACGTGCCCGTCTTCGGGTCGTACGGCTTGGCCTGGGCGGCGGGCGAGGCCGAGGCGCTCTCCTGGGGCGCCGAGGTGTTCTGCGCCGAGGCGGTGGGCGTGGCCGCCGCCTCCTTGGCGGGGTCGCCGCCCAGCAGCGCGACCGCGGCCACGATGCCACCCACCACGACCACGACCCCGACCGTGGAGCCGATGATGGCGGCGCGCTTGGCCTTCTGCTCACGCTCGATGCGGCGCTGCATCTGACGCTCGTGGTGCTCGCGCGCCAGCTGCTTCTGCCGGTCCTTCCCCGTGGCCACCGCTTTGCCTCCCATAGTCAATCAACTGAGGTGGGCGAATCGTATCGGCCAACGGGCAATGATTCGCAGCCCGGCGACCCGCACCGGTACCCTTCGGTTACATTCCCATTGGCTTTTTTGACGAGATCACCTGAGGCAGATGCTCATCGCAGGCTTCCCCGCAGGGGCCTTCCAGACCAATTGTTACGTCATCGCGCCCGCCGCGGGCGAGGAGTGCGTGATCGTCGACCCTGGTCAGGACGCCGTGGACGGGGTCGACGAGCTGCTGCGCGAGCACCGGCTCAAGCCGGTGGCGG
>NZ_JBFAIA010000374.1:0-1367 GCF_040654455.1 Nonomuraea sp. NPDC050691 | reverse complement strand
GGTCTGGCCCTCAATGCGTTTCAGCGCTCTTGAGTTGGTGGGGCAGCCTAGTCGGTGATCTTGCCCAGGTCGGGGAGCAACGCCGCTGCGGTGCCCGGTGCGATGGCGCGGTGGGCTTGGCCGATGGTGACGCCGGGCAGGGTTTCCGGTTCGACCAGATGCGCGGCCTGTTCGCTGATTGCGGCGGCGACGGCCGAGCGGCAGTGCGGTGAACGGAACCGGGTGAATCCGGGGCGACCGGCGGCGACCATCGACGCGACCCCGATGTATTCCTCGGACAGGAAGGTCAACGGGTGAGCGTCGGGCCAGTTCTTGATGTCGGCGCCCAGGGCAGCGACCGCGGCTTCTTCGGTGCGGACGGCGAAGCTGATCGCGGTGGTCATGACGTCGCGGATCTGAGTCGGGATGGCTTCACCGGTGGATTTCTGGGTGGCCGGCACCGGGATGATTCCGACGCTGCGACCCTTCTTGCCGAGATCCTCGACGAGCAGGACGTTCTCGGCGGCCATGGAATTCCGTTTCTTCAACTCCGGATTTCCTCCGTCTTTGACCTGCTGGAAGTAGGTGTGGCACTCGTCGATCACGAGGATTATCAATGGCCAGGCGGCGCTGGGGCCCACGTCCCACACGTTCGGTGTGCCGAGGGTCTGGCGAATGGTGGAAGACCGCATACGGCGGAGGTCGCGCAGCTGCTTGAGCAGTGCGTTGAACGTGGCGATGTCGTCACCGATGATGACGGCGCACCGGTCGGCTACGTCCTGGTAGTCGCCTTCGAGGCCGGTTTCGACTTTGCCATCGCAGACGATGAACTGGACGGCCGGGCTCAATGCAAAGTAGGAGATCAGGCCGAGGATGAACGAGGTTTTGCCGTAGCCGGGCAGGCCGTAGACCCCGATGCCGCTGGAGTTCTTCAGCCGGATCTTGACGATTTCGCCGTACTCGTCCAGGCCTGCGGGGAAGTAGTCCAGTCGGCCCGGGTTCCGAGGTGTGCCGACCGCGAGCGCGATGGTGAGGGGATCCCGGCGGACGGCGCGGACGCGGATGAGGCCGGGTTCGGGCTGGTGTGCCGAAACGCGGGTCATGCGCCAGTGGTTCGCGAGGTGGTCGCAGGCTTTAACGAACTCTTCGAGGCCGACGCCGGGGATAGAGACAAAGTCGATGGTGACGCCGAAGACGTCGTTGTCGATCCTGCGGATACGCGGGACCCGGATCTTGGGCTGTTGCGCCCGGCTCCGGTCGGAGAACATGGCGTCGCGCACGGTGGGGATATCGTCGCGCAGGCTCAGACGGAGGTATCGGGCGAGGCGCATCCAGGTGCGGCGGACGCGGGCGGCATCACGGTGGGTCCGCCGGAGTTCGGGGTCCTT
>NZ_JBFAIA010000373.1:0-1375 GCF_040654455.1 Nonomuraea sp. NPDC050691 | reverse complement strand
GGCCTATTCCAAAATGCCGGTTATCGCGGCTTGTACAACATGAACATTAACAAGCTGAAAAACTACAAAGGCGTAGGCGACCTGAAAGGCTCATTACTGGACTTCATGAACCCTGTCGAATTGGCGGCCAATACGTTCAGAATCACGCAGACAGAGGAAAAGATACGCAATCAGAACATACACGGACAAAAGCCGTTAGAGCGAGCCGCTGAAGAAGTTGGACGTTCAGTCCGTAACGTGATGATTCAAACGTCCGGCACATTGCCGGAAGACCTCAAGCTGTCTGACGAAAAAATTAACAAGGTTAGAACCGGAATCAAGCAGACGAAACGCGCCCTTGAGAAACACGACAAAACCCTAAACAAGGACAAGTAATCCCACTAAGCATTGAATTATAAGGATTTAAGAAGTGATGTTTTTTTCTTCTTTTTCTCAGAATATTCAGTTATAATACACACCTCTTCACAGATTTTTATCCTTTTCAGCCCGCCATGCGCGGGCTTTTCTTTTGCCGTCTGAAACGCATAAATTTGCAGTAGAAGAAAAAATGAAAGTCATAAGGATTCCATTTTTTTGATCCATGGCGCAAATCCTCGTCAATAAAGGCTTGTAGGTTTTTTGCGTCCATAGAAACAGGGATTCCGATCACACGGGAATTTGATTTATGAAGTTATTTTTTTCTCACTTCACCTATCCAATTATTCAGGTATAATGACCAAGTAGAAAGAAGATTGCTTAATAACTCCCCTAGCCTTACCGGCCTGCTTGACCGGAATCATAAGGCTAGGGGTTTTCTTTTTGCCTATTGGTAGGGGTTTACCCCCTTTCGATAGGGTTATACCGTTATTTGCTTCACATTTACCGCCTATATGGGCGGTTTTCTTTTTGCGTTCTTCCCAATTCGCAGGCGTTCGCCTAAGTGTTTTTCAGATAGCAAAATTAAATTCTCTTTTAAATCAATATATAGCAAAAATATAGCAAAATTTCTTAGCATTGCTATTTACATTCTATTTAGCTTTGCTATAATACACACATCGAAGCAAAACACAGTTCTTTAACAAATCGAAAGCGTAGTAACCGCCCTTCAGGTAGGCAGAAGCCGACAGCAAGACATGGTAAAGCATGGGGGAAATCGAACAAACGGTTACAGGCGAAAGGCGGCCTAAAAGATAACAGCCTATGACGGTAAATTTTTTTAAACACTTGATAAACAAGGAAATCAAAAATGGAAATTAAACAATTTGAAGTAAACAGCCCTTCCGCAATGCTGATGATGCTTGCACCCCGGGGAGGGAGCGACAGATGATTTTGCTGCGTCAGCTGCTCGGCGACGTGCTGAGGCGGTTGCGCGTGCGGCAGGGACGCACTCTCCGAG
>NZ_JBFAIA010000372.1:0-1386 GCF_040654455.1 Nonomuraea sp. NPDC050691 | reverse complement strand
AAAGTCATGACCCCTATTGACGAAAAAGTCATGACCCCTATTGACGAAAAAGTCAAAGGTAATAATACAAGATTAAATAATACAAGATTTAATAATACCCCCTTACCCCCAAACGCTGGAAACGGCAAAGACGATTTGAACGCTAACGCGTTTGTTTCCGCTAACGCGAAAACGTGCAAGCAAGAAACCGATGAATCAACTTCACTGGAGACAAAAAACGACAGTAACGGCAACAGTAACCGAAAGGGAAACCGCCAAGATGGGAATATTCCGCGCCGCCGCAAATCTGCCGATGTGCCACATCAGGAAATCGCCGATTTGTACAACGAAGTTTTAGGCGGTCGGTTGCCAAGTGTTCAAGTGCTGAACGACACACGCAAACGAGCTATCACAAATCGCTGGTGTGAGATGTTGGGAACGGTAGCACCGAACGGCAAAGTGAGATTCGAGGATAAGGAAACCGGCTTGGCTTGGTTTGCAGGCTTCTTCCGAAAAGTGGCAATGAATCAGTTTTGGATGGGCGAAAACCAAACAGGCTTTGCAGTTAACTTTGACTGGATTTTCAAGCCTAGCAACTTCGTGAAGATTCTGGAATGGCACCCGCCAAAACAGAAATAAAAAACAAGGGAAACGAAATGAACCAAATTGAAGAAATCCAAGCGGTTGAATCACTCGCTAACGTGGAAGCAGAACAAACCGTTATCGGCGCGGTGCTGATTGAGCCGACAGCGATTGTGCGATGTGCAACGCTGACCCCTGAAAAGTTCTTTCAGGCGCAACACAAGATTATTTTCCGCGCGTTGTTGGATATGGCGGCGGCAAACGAGCCGATAGACATTATCACGCTGAACGACAAGCTGGAAGCGAGAGGGGAAGCAGAAAACGCCGGCGGCTTGGCTTACCTGATTGACCTTAGTCAAAACACGCCAAGCGCGAAAAACATCAGCCGGTACGTTGACATTGTGAACGAGCGATTTGTAGAGCGTGGTTTGCTGAAAGCGTCGGCGATGATTGAAAAAATCGCACTGGCCAAAGACGGCGAGTCTGTAGCGCAAAAGCTGTCAAAGGCGGCAGATGAATTGGCGGCGGTTGGTAAGGACGCGGTAAAGCGCGAAACAAAGAGTTTTACCGAAACTGTTGAAGACCTGATTCAGGATTTAGATAAACGGCTTGACGGTGTGCGTTTTGGATTGCCTACCGGCTTGATGAAGTTGGACGAAATGACCGGCGGTTTGCCAAATGGAAATTTGATCGTAATTGCAGCGCGGCCGTCTATGGGTAAAACGGTTTTGGCTGAAAACATTGCACGATTCGCGCTGAAGCAAGGCAAGACAGTGCATTTCCAAAGCTACGAAATGAACGGCTTAGAGCTTGCACGGCGTGGCA
>NZ_JBFAIA010000371.1:0-1402 GCF_040654455.1 Nonomuraea sp. NPDC050691 | reverse complement strand
CTCCGTGCCGTAGGCGAACATGGCCACCGCCTGGGCGCCGCCCACCGCGTACACCTCGTCCACGCCCAGCAGCTCGCACGCCGCCGGCCCTCGCCATCTGGAACGGCCGGCCCGCCGATGGAACCGGCGCCCTCGCCCCCGCCGCGCCACCCCTTGCAAACACGGTGATTCCCGGCGAAGCGGTGTGATCCCCTACTATCTACCCTCTGTAAGAGGGCGTTCGCCGGACCGTCACGGAATCCCCCCGGCGCTGCCCTGCGGCACGGCCGAAGGAGAAGCGTGGCGGTTGCGTCCCCCGCCGACCGGCGGCGCGGCCCGCTCAGACCCCTCCGCCTCCCCCTGGCGCTGGCCCTCGCCCTGACGGGCCCCCTGGGCGGTGCCGTGATCACGGGCGCGGAGCCCAGGCCCGCGCTGGCGGCGCCGAAACCCACGGTCAAGCAGCTCAAGAAGGAGCTGGCCGCGCTCCAGAAGGAGTCGGACCGGCTCATCACCGACTACTACAACGGCCGCATCGCCCGCGAGAAGGCGGAGAAGGCCGAGAAGGCGGCCAAGGAGCGGCTCGCCGCCTCCCAGGAGGTCTACGACCGGGAGTCGACCGAGCTGCGCGCGATGGCCGTCGCCCAGTACATCGGCGGCGTGTCCACCGACCAGGCGCTGCTCTCCGGCGCCGAGGACCCGAACACGCTGCTGAGCAGGCTGGCTCTCACCCAGCATCTCGCCGACCGGCAGCACGCCCGGCTGAGCGGGTTCGCCCGGGTCAGGGACGAGCACGCGCGCGCCCAGGCCGAGGCCGCCGCCCGCGCCGCCGAGCTGGCGACCCAGGTCGAGGACCTCGCCGGGCGCAAGGACAAGGCCGTGAAGCAGATCGACAGGATCAAGGACAAGATCGACCAGCTCTACCAGGCGCCCGGCGTGCGGCGCTCGGACGGCACCTGGGTCCCGCAGCTCCCCGGGGGCGCCGACCACATCACCCCCCGGATGCGCCTGGTCAAGACCCTCATCCAGGAGCGGTTCGACGTGCCGTTCGGCATCGGCTGCTACCGGGCCATCCAGGACGGCGGCGAGCACCCGCTCGGCCGGGCGTGCGACTTCATGCTGAGCCGCGGCGGCTCCATGCCCACGGCCGCCGAGGTGGCGCGCGGCAACGAGATCGCCGCTTGGGCCATCAAGAACTCCAAGCGGCTGGGGATCATGTACATCATCTACCGGCAGCGCATCTGGCACGCCCGGAGCGGAACCTGGCGGACGATGTCCGACCGCGGCGGCACCACCGCCAACCACTACGACCATCCGCACATCTCGGTCTACTAGACGAGTAAGTCCTAAGTCGGGTCAGTGGTCGTAGGCGATCAGGGATCGGGTGATGGGCTGGGCGGTGGCGCGGTTGTGCCAGATGGCTGCG
>NZ_JBFAIA010000370.1:0-1417 GCF_040654455.1 Nonomuraea sp. NPDC050691 | reverse complement strand
GCAACGGCGGATGGGATCAACAAGCGCAAGCCAAGGTTATGCCGGCTTAAATATGCCAGTCCGCGTGTGTTGTACTCACTTTGCCAATAATTTGTTTGAGCTATCGTGCCGTCAGGGTTGTTTTCTATAATCAACATTTTTATACATTCTAAGAATTTACTGAAATTTGTTTCTGATTCTTATTGAAAATGAAATCCCACAAAAGAAGGACTAAAATCAAGAACCATTGGATATATAATAAAAAAGTACCAATTGATAATACAAAATATCCTCCTCCTGCATCTTCCCAAAAAACCCAAAATTCGATGCCTTGTAACAGGTAATAAACCAGTATCAAACTATATATGGCAAAAAAAACAATTAGAAACGAATAGATTGTATATACAAATGACAGTAAATCTGCACTCAAAGATGGTTTACTTCCAAATAGCATTAACTTACTTTTAAAATTTAGGGGTTTATTTTGCGGTGAAAGCCAAATATACAGAAAAGGTATAAGAGGGAATAGCAAATAAAAGATCAACGTCGCCGCACTTTGTCCTTTACGTAAAATTAATTGAAATAATTCATTGGAAGTTTGGCTACTCATCTTTTTCTTTCTTAGTTTCTTTAATTAAACTTAAATGGTGATCCAAAATAGAGATCAACTTCTCCGTATCATCCACATCCAATTCAATGAAACTCGTGTTTGTGTCCGTTCCATATCCGGTAATGGGATCACAAATATCATGACGTGTTTGTTCTATTGATAAGATGACTCTTTGGCCAGATAAAGCTACCGTTAATTCACTGCTTGATTCAGCTTGTTCACCATATTTATCTGTTCCACATGGGAAAACCACTCTGAGGGACTTACTGTTATACGGTTTATTCATTACATGGTCCTCTAAAATAAAAACGCCTGAAAGAATCAGGCGTTTTTAATATTATGTTTACTCCAACACGCGCCTTCTTGGGCGGTATATGTTTTAACAAGAATGTTTTACACACGGCCATCTATCAGTGACCGAACTGAAAACAATTTACGCCTTTACAATTACTTTGTCAAATTCTTTATTTCAATTCCCGTATGGCCTTTCTCAACGATTCGGATTCTTTAGCTTTTACCTCGGCTTTAGCAGCTTCGGCAGCTTGTTGTTGAACTTTTACTTGGGCTTCTTCTTCCCATTTCCTTTTTTTTACGGCGTTGTCTTCACAGTTTGCCATAATGACAGGAAATGTTTCGACGGTTATTTCATCAGATGAATAAAATGATAAACAATGTTTCATGCTTTGTTTTTGGATTCCTGTTCCATATTGGAGAATATTCAAAGTCGAACTGCCCCGATAAAGCATCGCACAAAATAACCATATAGGTATTAAAATACTTGTGGTAATTAAAAAATAGTTAATATTTTTAAAAAAGAAATAAATCGTT
>NZ_JBFAIA010000369.1:0-1426 GCF_040654455.1 Nonomuraea sp. NPDC050691 | reverse complement strand
TACGGTATGGCTGATTTGTTTTGGGTTGTTCAGTGGTGTGTTTTTCCGCTCGGGCCGCCGGCGGGGCGGAGTGGTCGCCTCTTGGCGGGGCGCCATCGGGGCGGTGGCGGCCGCCCGCCGCGGCCACGACGTGATCACCTGTCCGAACACGTCCGTCTACCTCGACTACCGGCAGGGACCGGGCCCGGAGGAGCCGGCGCCGTTCGGCACGGTGCTGACGCTGGAGGACGCCCACGCCTTCGAGCCGGTCCCCGCGGAGCTGCGCGGCGACCCGGCCGAGGCGCGGGTGCTCGGCGCGCAGTGCGCGATCTGGACCGAGCTCATCGACTCGCCCCGGCGCGTGGACTACATGGCCTTCCCGCGGCTGGCCGCCTTCGCCGAGACCGTGTGGAGCCCGGCCGGGCGCGACCTGCCGGACTTCCGTGACCGGCTGGCGGCGCACCTGCCCCGCCTGGACGCGATCGGCGTGGAGTACCGGCGCGAGGGCGGGCCCCTGCCCTGGCAGCGGCTGCCCGGCGTGCCGGGACGGCCGGAGGACGACGCCGCCTGGCAGGCCAAGATCGACGCCTGGACCCGCAACATCCGCGAGTCCTAGCGATCTGTTCGAGTCGTCAGACGTCCACGGGGCCGCCGCTGCGCCAGTACACGTTGTCCTCCCGCGACAGCAGGCCCTCGTCCACAAGGTAGCGGCGCAGCGCCGCGTAGTCGTCGTGGAAGGCGCGCAGCGTCACCGCTGTTCCTCCGAGGATGCCCCGGCCTACAGCTTCAGGCGGGAAGGAAGCGGACTCCTGCCTAGCGGGCCAGGGAGGCGCGGAATCGCCGCCGGGGGCGCGAACTGGACGCCGAATCATATGACCGCGCGGAGGAACGCGGGAATTTTGTCGGGGCTGCTGTGTAGCTTGGCGATCGTGGCGGCGGCTGCGACTGTGACTGCGGATGGGGATGGCGGGTGTGCCCGTTACACCTACCGCCTACGGCTGTCGTCTGCGGCGTGTGCCGGGTTGCTGGCGGAGTGGGATCGGTGGCGCTGGGTGTGGAACCAGTGCGTGGCCACCTCCCGTGCCGCGCACAAAGCCGGGCTGGAGTGTGGTCCGGCGCGGCTGGACAAGCTGCTGACCGGCTGGCGGTCCGAGCATGGGTGGCTGGCCGGTGGGGCGTCGGTGCCGCAGCAGCAGATCATCCGTGACTTCGCCCGCTCCCGCGCCAAAGCGATCAAGGACATCAAGGCACGGCTGCCCGTCAAGCGGCGGGCGGGGATGCCCCGGTTCAAGAAGAGGGACCTGGCCCGCCCGAGCTTGAACTACAGCCGGCGTGGTTTCCGGTTCAGGGAGGGGCGCCTGCATCTGGCGGGCGGCATCGTGCTGACCGTCGTCTGGTCGCGTCAGCTGCCTGCCGCCCCGTCGTCGGTGCGCGTCTACCGCGATGG
>NZ_JBFAIA010000368.1:0-1444 GCF_040654455.1 Nonomuraea sp. NPDC050691 | reverse complement strand
GGCCAAGCTCATGCCCGACGAAGACCAGGCCACCGACGAAGAGATCGCCGCCGAAGAGATGGAGGGCAAAACCGTCGCGGTCCTCACCCCGTGGACCTGGCGACGCATCGCCGAAATCGACGGCGCGGAAGTCGCGGTTCTGGAGGCCGTAGAAGCCTCAGGATGGGAGGGCCTACTCAGGACCCTCATTCGGCTCCGAATCAACGCCAGCGGCGTCTACACACCCGAGGAATGGGGCACACCGAACGCGGTCGAACTCGAACCGTTGTAGGACTGGACTCCGGATGGTGGAAGAGGTGTGCCGAAAAGGCCGGCCGAATCGGTCCGGATCGGGGTACACCTCTTGCACCCTCGGTCGGACCACCCTCCACCCTTCCCCGATATAGGCCAGATCCAAAGCTCAGGAAGGGCAGTCAAGGGCGCCCTTCCCCTTGACTTCCCTGTATGAGCTGGACAATTGAGGCCCGGGGAAGCGGACCTATCAACATGATGCGAACCGCGCGAAGCACATCAAAATGATGCGAACACGAAAACGGCCGGTCGAACCCCCTTTTCGACCGGCCGACGTGTGTCCCCGTTCTACTTCTCCGGCCAGACCTCCGCCCAGGTCTCACGCGCTATCCGCGACGACGCCCGGTTCGCTGCGGCCGTCACCGTCAACCCCATCGCGCGCGCTATCTCGGTCTGAGTGGTCACGCCGTTCCGGAGCGCATAGGCCGCCAGCAGATGCACCGAGCGCTTGCCGATCTGCTCGACGTGAGAGAACTCTTCCAACAACGGAATCAGCCACTCACTCACCGGCTGGCCCTGCCGGGAATCCGCTTTCGTCACGATCCGACGCGCGGTCTTCACCAGCAGCGCAGCACGTTCCTCGACCCATTGCTCCAGCTCCGGAGGTGTCTCACGGTCAGGCATGGCGATTGCTCCTTGACGATTGAGGGATGACGTCTAGAGTGTAGACGTACGGTTTTCAATTTCTAGAGACTAGAAATTCACGGAAGGATCAGTTCCATGCCTCAGACCTTCGTCATCGACCAGGCCGCTTCGTTCACCGGGATCGCATTCCTCAGCTCCGCACCGCGTCTCGAGTTCGGCAGCGACAAGCAGGACCGCACTCGCGACGGTCTCGGCAAGTGGCAGATCGAGTGCGTCGCCGGATTCCGCGACCAGTTCGGCAATGCCTCGCACGAGGTCATCAAGGTCAACGTTGCCGCCGCGAACGATCCCGGCGCGCAGATGAGCCCCTACACCCCGGTGCAGCTCGTGAACTTCGTCGTCGGCGTTGTCCCGCCCGAGATGCGCAAGGACGGCCGGGGCCAGGACGTCGTACGCGGCGGCACCGTCTGGTACCGCGCCGACGAGATCCGCCCGACCCAGCAGGCACCTGCAGGACGTCCCAAGGCATCCGCGACGGAGGGGTGAGGGGGCCGGAAGGTGAGGCGCG
>NZ_JBFAIA010000367.1:0-1469 GCF_040654455.1 Nonomuraea sp. NPDC050691 | reverse complement strand
GCGAGGAGCTGGGCCGCGAGCACGTGCAGACGGCTGTCGCCCGCGGCATCCCGTACGCGGCGGTCGTGCGCCGTCACGCGCTGCGCAACGCGGCCGTGCCCATCGGCACGCTCACCGGCATGACCGTCGCCTCCATGATCGCGCTGGCGGCCGTGGTGGAGCGGGCCTTCGGGCTGAGCGGCCTGGGCGCGGCGCTGGTGAACGCCGCGCTGTCGAAGGACTTCGCGGTCGTCCAGGGCATCTCGCTGGTGCTCGTCACCGCGTTCGTGCTCGTCAACACCCTGGTCGACATGGGGTCGGCGTTGCTCGACCCGCGGATCACGCTGGGAGGCCGGTCATGACCGGGATCACCGTAACCCGGCGCGCGGGCGCGGGCGCGGGGACGGTCCGCCGCGCCGGGCTCGGCCCGCTCGGGACCGTGGCCGCGGGCGTCGTCGTGCTGGCCGTCGTGCTGGCCGTGCTCGGACCGTCGCTGTCGCCCGCCGACCCGAACGCCAGCGACTTCGCCAGCGCCTACGCCCCGCCCGCGCCCGGGCACCCACTCGGGTTCGACGGGCAGGGCCGCGACCTGCTGGCCCGCCTGCTGGAGGGCGCGCGGACCTCGCTGCTCGGTCCGCTGCTCGTCGTCGCGCTGAGCATGACGGCCGGCACGGCCCTCGCGATCGCGGCGGCCTGGGCGGGCGGCTGGCTGGACGCGGCGGTGTCGGCGGTGCTGGAGGTGGTCTTCGCCTTCCCCGGCGTGCTGCTGGCGATGCTGGTCGCCGCGGTCTTCGGCCCGGGACTCGGGGCGGCGGTGGTGGCGCTCGCCGTGGCCTACGTGCCGTACATCGCGCGGCTGCTGCGCGGCGCGGCGCTGGCCGAACGGGGCAAGCCGTACGTGCGGGCGCTGGAGGTGCAGGGCGCGGGCGCGCTCGCGATCTGCCTGCGCCACCTCGTGCCCAACCTCATGCCGCTGATCGCCGCCCAGACCACGCTGTTCTTCGGGTACGCGATGGTGGACCTGGCCATCGTGTCGTTCTTCGGCCTCGGCGTGCAGCCGCCCGACGCGGACTGGGGCGTCATGGTGGCCGCCGGGCGTTCCGGGGTGCTGCAGGGCTACCCGGCCGAGGCGCTGCTGGCCGGCGGCTGCGTGGTGGTGCTGGTGGTGGCGTTCAACGTGCTGGGCGAACGGCTGCCCGGCGGCGTGGGCGCGGGCGGCCGCCCGTGGCGGCGGCTCGGCCGGCGGGGAGGTGCGGCGTGACCGCTCCCCTGCTGGACGTCGAGGGCCTGACCGTGTTCCTGCCCGTGGCGGGCGAGCAGCGGCCCGTGCTGCGGGACGTGTCCCTGTCGATCGGCCAAGGCGAGGCGGTCGGCCTGGTGGGCGAGTCCGGATCGGGCAAGTCCATGACGGCCCGCGCGATCGTCCGGCTGCTGCCGCCGGGCGCGCGCGTCGAGGGCGCGATCCGCTACCGGGGCGAGGACGTCGGCTC
>NZ_JBFAIA010000366.1:0-1509 GCF_040654455.1 Nonomuraea sp. NPDC050691 | reverse complement strand
TGCGAAAACTCCCGCGGCTCAGCCGTCGCCGACGACACCAACGCCTCCATCGCCAACTTCACCCGCGGCGCCGTACGCCCACCCGTCACCGCGTAGGGACGGACGGGGGAGGCGGGGTCGGAGTGATGGGGCTGGTGTTGCGGGGGAAGCGGCGGCTCCCAGCCGCCGCTGTTCCATCTCGGGTCTGTCATCTACCTCACCTGGACTGACTCGCCCGCAGCTCCGCGCGTACCGCCGGAGTCAGGACCTGACCAGCTCGATCGACCATCAGCGTCATCTGGTACGCCACCAGCCCCATGTCACAGTCGGGGGCGGCCAGCACCGCCAGGCACGAGCCGTCACTGATCGACATGATCAGCATCAGCCCCCGCTGCATCTCCACGATCGTCTGATTGACCACACCCCCCTCGAACACCCGCGCCGCGCCGTGCGTCAGGCTCACCAGGCCCGACGCGATCGCGGCGAGCTGGTCGGCCCGGTCCGGCGGGAACCCCGCCGAGGCGGCCAGCGGCAGACCGTCGGACGAGACCACCACCGCGTGCGCGACCCCGGGAACGGTGTTGACGAAGTCCGTGATCAGCCAGTCGACACCGCGTGCTCCATGACTGAGGTCGTTCATGCGCCCTCCTCCCTGTTGTCAACGGGCCTGGGGCCAGATGAGTAGGTCTTGCCTTCGCTGATGTCGTCGCGGGCGGCCCGGAAGCCCTGCTGGAAGCTGGACAACCTGCTGCGGACCCGGTCCGGCGAGACGGCCGGCATGGGAGTGACGCCCTTGGGCGCGGCGGCCGAGTCGGCCGAGCCGGGCACCAGGTTGGCCTTGGGCACCCGCTTGGGCAGGCCCGACGCCGTCGCCCCGTCACGCACGGGCTCGACCACGGCCTCCGCGGCGCTCCACCCGGCGTCGGCCTTGGACGAGCCCCAGCTCGCGCCGGACTCGCCGTGGTCGAACCAGGCGGACTCGACCGAGGCGAAGATCGGCAGGAACTCGTCGCCCGCGGAGGCGGGCTTGACGGTCGGGATGGGGCCGGTGGCCGCCGCCTCGGTCTCGGGGAAGTCGTAGCGGGGGCGCTGGGCCGTGTTGCCCTCGCCGCGGTCGGCGAAGCTCCAGGTGCTCTGCTGCTCGCCGCTGTTCCAGCTCGGCGGCTGGTCGGCGCCGGGCCTCTTGGGCAGGCCGCCGGTGGTCTCACCCCAGGAGCCGCCGCCCGTGTTGCGGGCGGGGACCCAGACGTCTGAGGTGTCGTAACCGGTGCCGGCGGGCGCGCTCGTGGCGCGCGGTTCGGACGGCCAGCCGCTGGTGCCGGTCGAGGGGCTCGTGGCGCGTGGCTCGGACGGCCAGCCGTTGTCGGAGGGCCACTGCGGCATCGAGGGCCAGCCGCCGGCGGAGTCGCCGGGGGTGGAGGGGTAGGCGCCCGACGGGAAGGACGGGTGGCCGGGTCCGGGCTGGTAGCCGCCGGCGGGCCAGGCCGCGGGCGGGGCGGCGGGGGCCGGCGAGGCGTACGCCTCCTCGCG
>NZ_JBFAIA010000365.1:0-1531 GCF_040654455.1 Nonomuraea sp. NPDC050691 | reverse complement strand
TCGTTCCTGCCGGGGGCCGGTCGGCGGGGGCCGGGCGAGTGACGGGGCGGGTCGTCGGCTGATGGGGCTGGATCTGGGGTTGGTGCCCGACATCGTCAAGCCGCTGGCGTTGCCGCTGACGGCCGGTGCGTTCCCTGAGGCGAAGCCGGATCAGATCGCGCGGGAAGCCGATGCGATGGAGGCGCTGGCCGACGAGCTGGCCGCCATCCGCGCCCAGGACGCCGAGCCGCTGGTGCGTTATCTCAAGAGTGTCGAGTGGCAGGGCGAGGCCAAGGACGCGTTCGAGAAGGTGCTGGCCGCGCTCGCCGGCGACGAGTACAAGGCGACCTCCTCGCGGGGCAAGGACGGCCAGGCGCTGATCAAGCAACTGGAGAAGGCCCTGCGCGCGGAGGCCGACCGGCTGCGCGATCACGGCGAGACCATGGAACACACCCAGTGGATGCAGTACGCGGCCCTGGCGCTGCTGGGACTGGCCATCGTCCGGCTGCTGGTGTGGATCGCCCTGCACGGGCCCTCGGTCCTCAAACTGATCCAGACCCGCACGCTGCTCACCCGGATGTCGATCCAGGCGCTCAAATGGCGGCTGCTCATGAACATGCTGGGCTTCGGCGCGGTGATGGGCGGCATGGACCTGGCCGTACAGGGCGCCCAGCTCCGGTGGGGCAACCGAGACGACCTCGACGTCGAATCGCTGCTGATGTCCGTCGGCAACGGCATGCTGACCGGAGCGATGTTCACCGGACTGGACTTCGGACTGTCCCGCCTGGCCACCCGGGAACTGGTGTTCATCACCTCACGCGCCGAACTCGGCGTGCGCGACCAACTCGCGGCTGTGGCACAAAGCATCTACGGACGAGCCCTGCTCGGCGGCGTCTCCGGCACCGCCGGCGCCGTCCCCGCCCTGGCCGCCAACGACCAACTCGACCCAGCCCACCTGTTCTACACCTTCGTCGCAGGCACAGCCGGCGGCATCGCCATCCCCCAAGGCGCCCGAAGCCACTTCCTGCCCATGGCCGCCACCGCAGACCTTCCTCCCACCTCCACCGCCGCTCCCTCCGGTCATGCCTGGACAGGCAGGGCGGACGACGGACCGCCACCACCTCCTCCGCCGCCCTCCGGCCACTCCTCGGCGCGCGAGGTGGACGGCGCCCCGTCATCCGCTCCCCCGCCCATCCATCCCTCGACCCGCTCGGCGCACGACGCCCCTCCGCCTCCGCCCCCCTCCGGCGCACTTTTGCCAGGCGGGGACGGATCGGTGCCCAGTACCGGAGCGCGGCGCGTCGTCGAGCCGACCCAGGTGGTGCTGAGCGGCGAGAGCCCTCACTCCGCGCGGCCAGGAGGAGAGCTCGACTCGTGGACCGCGCCCCCGGACGGGGACGGCGGGTCCGCGCCGCCCCGTGCGCGCGAGGCGGAGGTGATCGAGGGCGAGGTCGTCCGCAGCCAGGACGGCCCCTCGGAAGGGCCCGTCCTGCCGACGGAGACGACGCTTCTCCGCGCCCCGGCCCCCGAGCTCCCCAGCGGCCCCACCCGG
>NZ_JBFAIA010000364.1:0-1582 GCF_040654455.1 Nonomuraea sp. NPDC050691 | reverse complement strand
GGCAACGACCGGGGCAACGACCGCTCGGCCGGCGACCGCGGCGAGGGCGGCCGCGACGGCGCCCGTGACGGCAACCGTGACGGCGGTCGTGACGGCCGTGACCAGCGCGCCGCCGACACGCGTGACCAGCGCGGTGACCGTGCTGACCGTGCTGACCGTGCTGACCGCGGTGACCGTGCTGACCGCGGTGACCGCGGTGACCAGCGTGGCGGCGACGACGACGAGCGCGGGCGCGGGCGGCGCGGCCGGTTCAGGGAGCGCAACCGCGGCCGCGGCCGCGACCGCTTCGAGGGCAGCGACCCCGTGATCGGCGAGGACGACGTCCTCATCCCGATCGCCGGCATCCTCGACATCCTCGACAACTACGCGTTCGTGCGTACCAGCGGCTACCTGCCCGGCAGCAACGACGTCTACGTCTCGATCGCGCAGATCCGCCGCAACGGCCTGCGCAAGGGCGACGTCATCACCGGCGCCGTCCGGCAGCCGCGCGACGGCGAGCGCCGCGAGAAGTTCAACGCCCTGGTCCGCCTCGACACCGTCAACGGCATGGACCCGGAGCAGGCCCGCAACCGGCCCGACTTCAACAAGCTGACGCCGCTCTACCCGCAGGAGCGCCTGCGCCTGGAGACCGAGCCGAACATCCTCACCACGCGGATCATCGACCTCGTCTCGCCGATCGGCAAGGGCCAGCGCGGCCTCATCGTCTCGCCGCCCAAGGCCGGTAAGACGATGGTGCTGCAGTCGATCGCCAACGCGATCACCCGCAACAACCCCGAGTGCCACCTCATGGTCGTGCTCGTGGACGAGCGGCCCGAAGAGGTCACCGACATGCAGCGGTCGGTCAAGGGCGAGGTCATCCACTCGACCTTCGACCGTCCGGCCGAGGACCACACCACGGTCGCCGAGCTCGCCATCGAGCGGGCCAAGCGCCTGGTGGAGCTGGGCCACGACGTGGTCGTCCTGCTCGACTCGATCACCCGTCTCGGCCGCGCCTACAACCTCGCGGCGCCGGCCTCGGGCCGCATCCTGTCCGGTGGTGTCGACTCCACGGCGCTCTACCCGCCCAAGCGCTTCTTCGGCGCCGCCCGCAACATCGAGAACGGCGGCTCGCTGACGATCCTCGCCACGGCCCTGGTCGAGACCGGGTCCAAGATGGACGAGGTCATCTTCGAGGAGTTCAAGGGCACGGGCAACGCGGAGCTCAAGCTCAACCGTTCCCTGGCCGACAAGCGCATCTTCCCCGCGGTGGACGTCGACGCGTCCGGCACCCGTAAGGAAGAGATCCTCATGGGCAAGGAGGAGCTCCAGATCGTCTGGAAGCTCCGCCGCGTCCTGCACGCGCTGGACATGCAGCAGGCTCTGGAGCTTCTCCTGGAGAAGATGAAGGAGACCAAGTCCAACGCCGAGTTCCTCCTGCAGGTCCAGAAGACCACGGTGAGCAACGACCGCGACTGACGCACGCACCGAGAGGGGCGGCCGGGAATTCCCGGCCGCCCCTCTCGCGGCCCCCGGCCGGCCGGGGGGGGTGGGGGGAGGGGGGGAGGGCGGGGGGGTGGGGAAGAGGGTGTGTGTAGTAGGGTTG
>NZ_JBFAIA010000363.1:0-1593 GCF_040654455.1 Nonomuraea sp. NPDC050691 | reverse complement strand
GGCGGCCGCGGCCGGGGCGCAAGCCGCCGCCGCTGGCCGTTGAGGGGCCCGCCGATGGGGGCCGCCGCGCACCCGGACGTCGCTGGGAGGTCGCCCAGAGTTCGCCGAGAAACCTCGCCCGCCTCTGGGCCTGCCGGATAAATCACCTTAAACTCCGAGATCATCCCCCTGCTCGGAGGACGCGTGCGACTTCGCCCCCTGGTCACCTGGGTGACCACGCTCGCCCTGCTCACGGCGACCCCCGTCATCCCGGCGTACGCCGACGACCCCGCGCCCTCCTCCGAGACGTCGGCGCAACCGACCCCTCCGGAGGAGAAGCTGGAGGACGGCCTCGCGCTCGACCAGGGCACCGTACGGGCGATCGTCGAGCTGACCGACACCTCCCAGCGCGAGCCGATAGCGGCCAAGGCGGCCGAGGAGAGCGTGGACGTGGTGCTGCGCTCGCGGACGCAGCCGTTCATGGTCGTGGAGGGCACGGCCGAGGAACTGGCCACGCTGGCGGAGGACCCGCGCGTGAGCTCCGTCCACCGCGACCACGCCTATCCCCCGGCCGAGGTGTCCAACCTCCAGCTCATCGGCGCCGACCAGGCGCATGCGAAGGGGTTCAAGGGGAACGGGCAGGCGGTGGCCGTCCTGGACACCGGCATCGACCTGGACCACCCGTCGTTCGGCGGCCGGGTCGTGGAGGAGGCGTGCTTCTCCGCCGTGGAGGAGGGCGTCACGTCGCTCTGCCCGAACGGCCAGACCAGCATGATCGGGACCGGCGCGGCCAACGCCGTCACGGACAGGTGCCTGGCCGGCGGCGTGAACCTGTGCGAGCACGGCACCCACGTGGCCGGCATCGCCGCCGGCGCCGAAGGGGTGGCGCCGGAGGCGAAGATCGTGGCCATCCAGGTGTTCAGCCGGGTGGACGACGAGAGCGTGTGCGGCGAGCCGTCCTGCCTGCTGGCGTACGAGTCGTCGCTGCGGCTGGCCATGGAGCACGTGGCCGAGCTGTCCACGCCCGTCGCCGCGGTGAACCTCAGCCTCGGCGGCATGCTGTTCGACACCTCCTGCGACACCAGCGAGGAGGGCCAGGCCTTCAAGCCGCTGGTGGATTCGCTGCTGGCCAAGGGCATCGCGACCGTGGTGGCGGCCGGCAACGAGTACTACGACGGCGTCTCCTTCCCGGCGTGCGTCTCCTCGGCCGTGGCCGTCGGCGCCAACGACGGGAACGACGTCATCGCCGACTTCTCCAACCGGGGCGAGCTGGTCGACCTGTTCGCGCCGGGCGTGGACATCGAGTCGTCGGTGCCGGACAACCAGAAGGCCGTGCACAGCGGCACGTCCATGGCCACCCCGCACGTGACGGGCGCGCTGGCGCTGCTGAAGGCCCAGTCGCCGGACACGCCGATGGCCGAGCTGATCGCCAGGCTGACCTCGACCGGCAGGCCGTACGCGTACCGCGCGAACGACAAGGACGTGGTCACGCCGCGGCTGGACGTGCTGGCGGCGCTGGGCGGCGCGAGCCCGCAGCCGACGGTCAGCCAGACGCCGGCCCCCGCCCCGACAGGCGACGACCCCGGCCCCGAGCCGGACCCCACGGACGGCAGC
>NZ_JBFAIA010000362.1:0-1673 GCF_040654455.1 Nonomuraea sp. NPDC050691 | reverse complement strand
CGAGGTTCGCGCACCGCGCCGTGGTCGTCGCCGGCGACCGCGAGGAGCTGGCCGCCGCGCTGGAGGCCGTCGCCGCCGGGACGCCCCACGCCGCGGCCGTCACGGGCGAGGCGCAGGCCGAGCCCCGGCCGGTGTTCCTCTTCCCCGGCCAGGGCACGCAGTGGGCCGGCATGGCCGTGGACCTGCTGGACTCCAGCCACGTGTTCCGCGCCCGGCTGCGCGAGTGCGACGCGGCGCTGCGGCCGTACACCGGCTGGGCGGTCGAGGACGTGCTGCGCGGCACCGGCGGCGCGCCCGAGCTGGAGGGAACCGACGTCATCCAGCCGGTCCTGTTCGCCGTCATGGTGTCGCTGGCCGCGCTGTGGCGCTCGTACGGCGTCCACCCCGGCGCCGTCGTGGGCCACTCGCAGGGCGAGATCGCGGCGGCCTGCGTCGCGGGCGCCCTGTCGCTGGAGGACGCGGCGAAGATCGTCGCCCTGCGCAGCCGCTCCCTGACCGGGCTCAGCGGCACCGGCGGCATGCTCGCCGTCGCGCTGCCCGCCGCCCAGGCCGAGGAGCGGATCGCGCCGTGGGAGGGACGGCTGTGGGTGGCGGTGCACAGCGGCCCCGCCTCCTGCGTGGTGGCGGGCGAGGCCGACGCGCTCGACGAGTTCGCCGCCTCCTGCGGGGAGGCCGTACGGGTGCGCCGCATCGCGGTCGACTACGCCTCGCACACCCCGCACGTGGAGGCGCTGCGCGACGAGCTGCTGGCCACGCTCGACGGCGTCCGGCCGCGCCCGACCGAGACCGTCTTCTGCTCCTCGCTGGCCGGCGCGGTCGTCGAGCCCGCCCGCCTGACGACCCGCTACTGGTACGACAACCTGCGCAACCCCGTGCTGTTCGAGGAGGCGATCCGGGCGTTCACCGGGACGCCGCTGTTCGTGGAGGTCAGCCCGCACCCCGTGCTCGGCGGCGACACCGGCGACATCTGCGACGACGCCGGGATCACCGCGGGTGTCTGCGCGACCCTGCGCCGCGGCATGGGCGACTGGGCTCGCTTCCTCGCCGCCCTCGGCCAGGCGTGGGTGCTGGGCGCCGACGTCGCCTGGTCCGACGCGCTCGCCCCCGCGTCCCAACCGCGCGTGGACCCGCCCACGTACCCGTTCGAGCGGCGCCGGTTCTGGCTCGGCGACCGCGAGCGGGCCGGCCGGCCCGCCGGGGCGGGCATCGACGACGCCCGGCATCCCCTGCTCACGGCGGTCGTGCCGGTGGCGGGCGACGGCTTCGTCCTGACCGGCCGGATCTCGCTCAGGGGCGCGCCGTGGCTCGCCGACCACGCCGTGCAGGGCGGCGTGCTGCTGCCGGGTGCGGCGTTCGTCGAGCTGGCGCTGGAGGGCGGCGTCCACGCCGGCGCGTCCGTGCTGGAGGAACTGGTCATCGAGGCGCCCCTCCACCTGCCCGAGTCCGGGGCCGTCACCGTCCAGGTCACCGTCGAGCGTCCCGGCGCCGACGGCCGCCGCGCCGTCGCCGTGTTCTCCCGCGCCTCTTCCTCCGTGGGGGACGGCTGGGAGCGGCACGCCGCGGGCGTGCTCGCCGACTCCGCCGCCGGGCACGGCTCCGCCTCGTGGGCTGCCGTGTGGCCGCCCTCGGGCGCGGTGCCGGTGGAGGTGGAGGGTGGTTATGAGCGGTTGGCT
>NZ_JBFAIA010000361.1:0-1766 GCF_040654455.1 Nonomuraea sp. NPDC050691 | reverse complement strand
AATCCATTAGTACATATTGTAAAAAGAAAGATAATTCATGACAATGAAGTAGAAGCCGATAGATTTGTCCTTAATAATATTAACAAAAATGAATTTAAAACTTATGCGGAATCTATTATGGACTCCGTATTAAAAACCTCATTTTTCAACAAAAATATATTAAGCCATTCATTTAATGGTAAAAAATCATTACTCAAAAATAGATTAATTAATATAAAAGAAGCCGATCTGAAAAAGCAGTCAAAATTAATTCTAATTTTTATTTGTATTTTTACTTTTTTTATCATGATAATTCAAAGCCAGTTTTTAATGGGGCAATCCTTAACTGATTATAATTATAAAAAGCCCTTACAAAGCGATTACCAAATTTTAGATGAAAGTAAAAATTTTGGTTCAAATAGTGGATCTTTCGTTATGTACAGCATGAAGAAAGACAAATACTATATTTATAATGAAAAAGAAAGTAGAAAAAGATATTCTCCTGATTCAACTTACAAAATTTATTTAGCACTGTTTGGACTTGACCGTCATATTATAAGTGATAAAAATTCACGTATGTCATGGAATCATAAACATTATCTTTTCGAGTCTTGGAATAAGGAACAAGATTTAAATACAGCAATGCAAAATTCAGTTAATTGGTACTTCGAACGTATTAGTAATCAAATACCAAAGAACTATACTGCGGCTCAACTCAAGCAATTAAATTATGGTAATGAAAATTTGGGAAGTTATAAAAGCTATTGGATGGAAGATAGTTTGAAAATATCTAATCTTGAACAAGTAATAGTTTTTAAAAATATGATGGAACAAAATAACCATTTTAGTAAAAAAGCAAAGAATCAATTATCTTCTTCATTATTGATTAAGAAAAATGAAAAGTATGAACTGTATGGGAAAACAGGTACAGGTATAGTAAACGGGAAGTATAATAATGGGTGGTTTGTAGGTTACGTAATTACAAATCATGATAAGTATTATTTTGCTACACATTTATCAGATGGAAACCCGTCTGGGAAAAATGCTGAATTAATAAGTGAAAAAATATTAAAAGGAATGGGTGTTTTAAATGGCCAATAAGCAAGTTGAAATATCTATGGCTGAATGGGATGTTATGAATATAATATGGGATAAAAAATCAGTATCAGCTAATGAAATTGTAGTTGAAATTCAAAAATATAAAGAAGTTAGTGATAAAACGATTAGAACATTAATCACAAGACTATATAAAAAAGAGATTATAAAACGATACAAATCAGAAAATATTTATTTTTACTCATCAAATATTAAAGAAGACGATATTAAAATGAAAACTGCTAAAACCTTTCTTAATAAACTGTATGGAGGGGATATGAAAAGTTTAGTGTTGAATTTTGCGAAAAATGAAGAATTAAATAACAAAGAAATTGAAGAATTGCGAGATATTTTAAATGATATTAGTAAAAAGTAATTAGAGGTATGTTTCAAACATAATACATATGTAAACTATGCTTGACTCTTATTAAATTAGTTTTGTTAATGACATTTAAAATATATTATTAAAGATGAGAGTGTACAGAAAATAACCATTTTCTGTACACTCTTCTTTTATGTCTAAATAAGTAAGAATTACATAGGATTATGTGTTCAAAAACCCAACAAAAAATCTATGTTCATAAAAGACCTTGTAATTAAGTTATGGTACACTGAAGATGTATATAGGAGGTTTGTATTTTGAAAATAGGTTATGCAAGAGTTTCAACTGGATTACAAAATTTAAATTTACA
>NZ_JBFAIA010000360.1:0-1939 GCF_040654455.1 Nonomuraea sp. NPDC050691 | reverse complement strand
TTGAAGTCCTGGAAGGTACTGGCCAAGCTGCGCTGCTGCCCGCATCGCGCGACCACGCTCGTGCAGGCGATCCTCGTGCTGCAGCTCGTCGAAGACGGCCGTTACCCAGGATGAAAAAGGCTCAGTGTGCGTCCAGGGACGGTGTCAGGCACCCACCAGCGGGAGGGACTCGTTGTAGGAGGCGATCAAGTCTTTGCGCAGCTGCTGTTTCCAAGCCTCCGCCCGTCGTTGCTGGACCGTCGCCGTCGTGATCACGCACGCGCACACGACACAGCCGCGACGACCCGGGGCATCAGCGACGCCGAATTCGCCAATCCGGCGGCGCTCGCATAACTCACCATGGCCAGCACGGCGAATCCGAGCAAGGCCAGGTGGGGACGCACCCCGACGCCGGTGAAGACCGACATCCCGGTCACTGGCTGACACTCGACACGAACGACGGAGGGCCCGGATCTATGCGATCCGGGCCCTCCTTCGTCTCTCCGCCCCAGACGAGCATGCGCAGCGGATCCACGAGCATCACGTTCACGTCGGGGAGGAACAACGAACCCGGCTCGCTGTCGGTGATCCGGTGATCGAACGACAACGCCAGCGCGGTCACCTTCCGAACGGCGAGCCGAATCCTGCCGCCCGCCATCTCGACTGACCGCCGCTGGCCCGACCGCGCCGTCAACGGCACCCGCCATTCCATGCCATCGGCGCTCAGATATGCGTTCGTTTCGGGCCGGACGCCGCCGATACGGTGCCCGGCCCCGGAGCGGATCAAAGAAGTGCCGTCAGGGAGTGGTGAAGAGCGCCATTCCTGTCGGCGCGGTCCTGGCCCCCATGTACACCTGCGGGTTGCCGAACCTGTCCTTGGTGACCTGGAATTTGACGGAGAAGCTGTACGACCGTGAGCATGGCCAGCCGACTCTCGGCGTGCAGGTGCTCGCGTAGATCCGCCCCGTGTAGTAGCGGTAGTAGCTACCGGTGGAGTCGGTGGGGATGCTCGTGCCGTCGATGAAGAAGCCGAGGTTTTTTCCGGTGCTGTTCACCGTGGCCTTGGTGACCGAGGCCGACCAGGATGAAGGTGACTGGTCGCTGCAGGCGTAGAAGTGGAAGTCCACCTGGCCATAGCGAACGTTGCTGATACTGGAGCCTGGATAGACGGAGAACGTTGGGGAGGTACAGGCCGCGGCGCCGGCGGTGCTTGCGGCACTCACTGTGGCGGCGGAGGCTGCGGGAGCGAAGACGCTCCCGAGGAGCGAAAAAGCCACCACTCCGGCCGCGGCACGCGCCACACGGGGGATGGAACGCGAAGGTTCCGCCCGCGAGTTGGCCGTGGCGGTCCGTCCGGGTGTTGTCCTAGTGGTACGCCGAAATCTCATGGGGCTCCTCATGGAAGCGGGTGAGGTTTTGATGTGAGCCAGGCAGGCACTTTCGTCGCTCTGCCAGGTTTCACGCCAATTACATGCCGGACGGCGGCATGTCGGAGCCGGCTCTACGATTCTCCAAAACCCGGCGGGGATCAGAGCGACGGAAAAAACATATGGAGAACCACTTCCACCGTCAACGCCTTTCATGCCTGCCTGAAAGGCCCAGATCAGAGGCCTCTTCCGTGACGTGGCAGCCCTCCAGGTTTGGCAGGGCATCCACTCTCGAGGGCTTGACGCAGCGCAAGTGCAAAAGCTTGGGATGAAACACGTCGCGCAGTCCTTGGCCCGCTATGCAGCCGGCTGATCGGCTGTGGCAGCTCGAATATCTGCCCAAGCCTGACCAATGAGCCTTTTTCATCCTGGGTAACCAGCGCAGGCGAGGCCCACACCAGCCGGCCCATCGGGTCGGCCAGCAGCTGCACGTTCATTCCATGCTGCTTGTGCTTGCCGCTGTAGTACGGCCGCTCATCGGCCAGGCGGTCGATCGGGATGAGAGTGCCGTCCAAGATGGCGTAGGCCAACCG
>NZ_JBFAIA010000359.1:0-1997 GCF_040654455.1 Nonomuraea sp. NPDC050691 | reverse complement strand
GGGGTACGCGCATGTCCGTGGCGCCGACGTCACCGTCCGCATCAGCACCACCGGGATCCGGCCTGCCGGGGTCCGCGCGCCCCCGCGCCGGACGCCCGGCCCGCCGGCTCGTCGTCGCGAGGCGGGTCAGACAGTTCGTCGAATCCCGTCGAGCATGGAGCCCCCGGATCTCCGTGCAAGGAAAACACGGCGCGAAACCGCGCGGTTCGGTAGTGTGTTCGTCGTCCGGCGGCGAGAACCAAACCGCCGGGCCTACCGCCGGGCTGGCGGGATGTGATGCCTGTGGAGGCCGTGTAAGACCCTGGCTTGGGTTCGTCCCGAGGGCGACCGCTTGCGAAGCAGGAAGACTCGACCCGCGAGGGTTGGATCCCTCGGCTACGGCCGTGGGAGGAGGTCAAACGGACTCCACTGCGAAAATGTGGGCGGTGAAACCGGCGGCGTCGAGTGTGACCAGACGCCACCGGGCCATCGCCGTACAGCCACAACCGGGCCTCGTCGCCGGGTGGCAGCGCGTCGACGCGGCGCCAGGCTATGGCGAACGTCTCGGACACCACGTCGGCCGCGTCCTCCGGTGAGTCGCAGCGGCGCACCGCGTATCCGAGGATCTGCTCGTACGTCTGTTCATAAACGGCCTCGAACCGGGTCCTCCGGTCGTCATCCACGGGCGGTCCCCATGGTCGGCCTCCTCTGTCAGGGGATGCTGGAACATCCCCTTCATGTCGAAAGATCCCAGAGCATTTCAGGATTTTTCAGGAGGTGAGGTTTCAGGAGGTGAGGATGGCGGCGCTGCCGTAGCTGCCGCCGAAGCCCGTGACCAGCGCCGCCTCGCGCCCCGCGCGCAGTTCCCGTACGGCCTGCGCCACGTTGTTGAGGCCGTGCACGTACCCCTCCGACAGCAGTCCGCCGTGCGGGTTGACCCACGCGTGGCGGCGCTCCAGCAGGTACGCGCCGAGGTCGCCCCGCTCCACCAGGCCGAAGTCCTCCAGCTGCCGGGGCACCAGCCACGAGTACGCGTCGTAGGGCAGCGCCGCGTCCACGTCCGAGGGCCGCATGCCGGACGCCTCCCACAGCAGGGGCGCCACGTACGCCGAGAAGATCTCCGTGACGTCGGGTGCCCGGTCCATCGCCGAGCAGCCGGGGCCTCCCGCGCGCACCACCGCCCGCACGCGGGGACCGCCGAGCACGCCGCTGACCAGCAGCGCGCACGCGCCGTCGGTCTCCTGGCAGCAGTCGGCGGCGCGCAGCGGCGTGCAGACGTACGGCCGGGACAGGTAGTCGGCGAGTTCCGCCGGCCCCCGGCGCAGCGCCCGGGGGTTGGCCTTGGCGTTGGCGCGGGACTGGGCGACGACCGCGTGCAGGTGCTCCTCGGTGAGGCCGGTGTCGTGCAGGTATCGGGTGGCGGCCAGGGCGAACAGCGGGATCGGCCCGGCCATGCCGTACGTGAACCGCTCCTGGGGTCCGGTGGAGACGGTGTTCATGCGCCGGCCGGAGCGCCCGTTGAGCGCCCGGTAGACGAGGACGTTGCGGGCCAGCCCCGCGTGGATGAGCATCGCGGCGTCGCCGAGGATGGAGGCGGCCTGCGTGCCGCCGCCGGCGATGTCGTTGTGCCAGCCGAGGCGCTCGATCCCGAGGGCGCGGGCCACCTGGACGACGGGCACCGAGTCGTTCATGTGGTAGCTGAGGACGGCGTCCACCTCGGCGGGGACGAGGCCCGCGTCGGCGCAGGCGGCGCGGCACGCCTCGACAGCCTGGTCCAGCACGGTGCGGCCGGACTCGCGGGTCAGGGCGGTCATCCCCACTCCGGCCACGGCCGCGCGCCCGGCGAACGGCTGCATGGACGTCCTCCCCTGGCCAGGCGCGGGCTCGCGGGATCCGGTCGTGGTCGTCCGCCGGGACGGGGCGTCTTCGTGGACGTCATGACCGGCGTCCCGTCCGTCGTCACCGGCCTGTTCGTCCTCGCGTTCTGGATCCTGTTCCTGGGCATGCCGTTCTCCGGG
>NZ_JBFAIA010000358.1:0-2088 GCF_040654455.1 Nonomuraea sp. NPDC050691 | reverse complement strand
TGGTTGTAGTGGTTCTGCACGCAGGCGATCGGCGCGACCGTCCGGGCCTGCTCGAACTCGGCGGCGCCGCGACCGGGGAGGCCGCCGCCGGGACGTACCCCGGGTCTCCGGTCAGGTGGCGGCCAGGGCGACGGTCGGGGACAGGCGGGCGGCGCGCATGGCCGGATAGATCCCGGCGATCGTGCCGATGACCAGGGTCGCCGCCACCGCCCCGCCGATCGCCCACGGCGGCACCACCGGCGGCCAGCCGCGCGCCACCGCGTACCCGGCGCTGGCCAGCGTCCCGAGCGCCGCCCCAGCGATCCCGCCGAGCGCCGACAGCAGCAGCGACTCGGTCAGGAACTGCACCCGCACCTGCCCGCGCGTGGCGCCGAGCGAGCGCCGCAGCCCGATCTCCTTACGCCGCTCCAGCACGGAGATGACCATGGTGTTGGCCACCCCGACGCCGCCGACCAGCAGCGCGACGGCGCCGAGCCCGAGCAGCAGGTTCGTGAACGCGCCCGCGGCGGCGGCGCGGGCGGCCAGCGCGTCGGAGGGCCTGCTCACCTCGACCTCGCCCGGGTTCTCGGGGTTGACCGTGCGGGCCAGCACGTCCCGGACCGCCTCGACGGCCTCCTCGCCGGACCGCTCGTAGATCGTCGTGGGATGTCCGCCGAACTCGAGCAGGCTCTCCGCGGCCGGGAACCCGACCAGGGCCGACCGGTCGATCTCGGGGGCCAGCGGCATCGTCCGCAGGATCCCGACGACCGTGAACCACCGCCCGCCCATCCAGACCCGTACGCCGGTGCGGGTGATGCCGAGCCGCGTGGCCGCCTCCGAGCCGAGGACGACGGCGGGCCGGCGCTCGGTTTCGGCGTTCAGCCAGGCGCCGGTGGCGACGCGGCCCTCCAGCGTGGTGAGCAGCTCGGTGGTGGCGGCCTGCACGGAGATGCCGCCGGTCACGGCCTCGGGGATGCGGTCGGTTCGGCGCACCGTGGTCTTGATCGTGCCCGTGGCCGAGGCCGTGCGCACGGGGCGGATCCGCTTGACCATGTCGAGCGCCGTGACCGGCAGCTCCGCCTCCTCGCCGAACATGGTGCGGCCCGGCGACACGGTGAGCAGGTTGGTGCCCAGCCGGTCGAGCTGGCGCATGAGCTGCTCGCGCGACGACGACGAGATGCCGATGACCGCGATCATGGTGGCGATGCCGATGGCGATGCCCAGGGCCGACAGGAAGACCCGGGTGGGACGGGTCCGCAGCCCGGCGGCGCCCACCCGCAGCACGTCGGCCGGGCTGAGCCGGGCCGGTCGCGGCCCGCGTGGCGTGCGCCGGCTCATGCCCGCGCCCCCTTCACGATCTCCCCCGGCCGGTCGGTCCCGTCGCCCTCGTCGCCGTCGATGCGGCCGTCGAGCAGCCGCACCCGCCGGGGGCACCAGGCCGCGATCTCCGAGTCGTGGGTGATGACGGCGATCGTCGTGCCGGCCGCGTGCAGGTCGCGCAGCACCCCGAGGACTTCCGCGCCCGCGCCGGAGTCGAGGTTGCCGGTGGGCTCGTCGGCCAGCAGCAGCCGCGGGTCGCCGGCGACGGCGCGGGCGACGGCCACGCGCTGCTGCTCGCCGCCCGAGAGCTGGTACGGCCGATGGTCCAGCCGGTGGCCGAGCCCGACCCGCTCCAGCGCCGCGGCGGCCCGCTCCCGCCGCACCCGCCGGGGGGTGCCGGTGTAGAGCAGGCCGTCGGCCACGTTGTCCAGCGCGTTCAGGCCGGGGCTGAGGTGGAACTGCTGGAAGACGAAGCCCAGGGTGCGCCCGCGCAGCGCCGACAGCTCCCGGTCGGACAGCGTGGCCACGTCGTGGCCGTCGACGCGGACGGTCCCCGAGGTGGGCCGGTCGAGCGTGCCGACCATGTGCAGCATCGTCGACTTGCCGGACCCGGACCGGCCGACGATGGCCACCAGCTCCCCGTCGGCCACGGCCAGGTCCACGCCCCGCAGCGCCCGCACGCCGCCGGGGTAGACCTTGGTCACGCCCCGCAGCTCGACCACGTACGGGCCGGCGGCGGGCGGGGACGCCGCGCCGGCGGGTGCGGAGTCCGGACCGGCGGGCGCGGGG
>NZ_JBFAIA010000357.1:0-2117 GCF_040654455.1 Nonomuraea sp. NPDC050691 | reverse complement strand
CCGTGACGGGCTCGCAGTTCCTGTCGGCCGTGGCCCGGGACGCGATCGACCTGTTCAGCGGGCCGCGGACCGAGCGGGTGCGCATGTGCGCGGGGACAACTGCTACCTGGTCTTCCTCGACGTTGTTGGCCTCGGCCCAGTCGGCGCCCCGTCGGCACTTCTTGGCATCGGACCGACGCAGTCCCGGCGGCCTGCCCCACCCGTGGAGCCGGATCGAAGCCGCCTCCTCGGGAGCCGGCTCGGAGGGCAACGTGTCAATGCCGGTCATGGTGGTGCCCGGCGGGGAGAGCCCGCCGGGCACGCGTGATCGTGGTCGAACCTAGTTCACTAACGCCCTTTCAGGCTTTTCAAAGCAAGGCCAGGGTCGTCGGCGTAGAAGCGGATCGTCGTGATGTGCTCGCGACCGCCGAGGGGCCTGGTGACGGTGATCGGCCCGGTCAGGTTGACGATCAGGTTGGTCTGCGCGTCCACTCCCAGCGTGAGGTGGCCGTCCGCCACTTCGATCACACCGCGCGCGTTGTAGTTACGGCTCACCTTGACCGAGGCGATGAGCTCGCGCGGGACGCGCAGGTCGAAGTACGCGCCATAGCGAATGCGCAACTCCTCCGCGGTCACGACATGCGGGCGGGTGGCGGACGCCGCCCCGAGGGCCAGCACGAACAGGAGCTGGTAGGCATCGAGCACCATGACGATGGCGCGTAGGCCGGCCGCAGCGTTCGAGACCGCCAGCATCCACTCCAGGGCGACAGCCTGCACGGCCACGGCGAACAGCAGCATCAGCAGCAGCGGCCGCTGATTCTTCGCATACGCCAGGGCAATGCCACCCGGCGGCACCCCATCCTGACGCCGCCTGACCCACAGAGCGAAGCTGGCCAGGTTCCTGTGCTCCGCTCTCATGAGCATGCGTACCTGCAGCGGCACCAGAGCATCGGCGACCGTCCTCAGCGCGTCCCATGGCGCGGCGCCGACGTCACGAGCGGCCCTGAACAGCCGGTACGCGTGCATGTATCCCATGGCGGACAGCGGCGCGACCACCGCCGCGGCACCCAGTCCCGCAGGGGTGGGCGTCAATCGTCCCGCAACCATCAATAAGGCGACGAGCAGGTCTAGGGCCGCCACCGCCAGCAGGCCGTTACGAGGGAGGCTGAACCGCATTCTCATGTCCTTCCGTCACCGGAGGAGGGCTATGAAGATCATATAATGTGGATCATCGCTCGCCATGCAGGCCTTCCTCGGAGCTCCATCGACTCCACGGCCAGACGGGCACCATGCCCGATGCAAGCGAATCCACCTTTGTGAGTTCGACGCGTTGGTGCCAAGCCGCCCGCCCAGGACCCTTCGAGCGCTCCTCCAAGATCACTTCTAAGGATCGAAGACACCCTCTCAGGGATTCCGTGGCGGGCACCCGATGCACCGTCGCCCGCGACGGCACCGCCGGGGCAGCCTCGGCGGGTCAGTTCCCACACCAGCCGGCGGGCGCCCCACCGCGGGTGGTTACGCCGCAGCTCGCAGATCAGCGCCTCCACCTCGGCCGGTGTCCGGGCCGGGGAGGTACGCGGGCGCGATGAACGATAATGAGGAGTTTCTGTACGCCCAGGCCACCAGTCTGCTCTCCCAACTGCCGACGACTTCTCAGGTACGCGCCGCGCTCTACCGCATGCTCGCGAGTCTTTCGAGCGTCAAGAACATTGGGACCACTGCTGATCCCCTAGGCAGGGTGGGAACTGGCATCGAACTCGACGGGACAAGGCAGATCATCATCGAGGAGTCCTCAGGCCGGCTGCTGGCCGTGCAAGAACGATCCCCCGACCGTACGGGCACGCTGACCTCGTGGACCGCTGTGACCGCATCCGGCTGGACGGACGCAAGCCCGAGGCTGCCCAGCACGATCGTGCCCGGCAACTGATGAGGCGAATTCCAGGGGTCGTCGCAACACAGCGATCAACTGCTGGCGGCACAGCGTGTCAACGGCCGAGTGCGTGTGCACGGCCACGGACATAGCGAGACGAGGGGGTGCGGTGGCGCGCCACCCCACCCCCACGCCACCAGCCCCAGTACGGTCAGCAGTCCAAGCCCCGCAAAGGCGTCGTGAAGCGACCCCTCGTGACCCACAAAGG
>NZ_JBFAIA010000356.1:0-2176 GCF_040654455.1 Nonomuraea sp. NPDC050691 | reverse complement strand
CCCAGGAGATCCTGCTCGACAACTTCAGTGTCGAAAAGATCGCCAAAGCCGTACAAATAGTTCAAAATCAGACGAGCGCGAATCCGACGGGAGAGCGCTCCTGGGGGCCGGGTGTCTGGACGCCGCAGGGCGCCGGGTACGCCACGGGCCACGCCTGGCGGGCCTCGCGAGCCTCACGGGAACGCAGCCGCGTCTCGATCGCGTGGAGTTCGCGCTCGGCCGATTCCACCGCTTCCAGTCGGCCGGAAAGGTATCCGGCCGCACCCGGAATCAGGGCCGAAAAGGCGACGGCACAGGTGAGCGTGAAGGTCATCTGCTTGGACATGCCCATCGCAGCCCCTTCCGCTCGCCGGTGCGCGCGACGGCTATATGCCCTACGGTCTGCGAAGACACGCCGGAAGCGGTCATCCTTTGACATGACCTTGCCAAAGTCGTGCCGGATCGGCGATGTGCATTGCCGGGGCAAACCGGCAAGCGGCTCGGTAGTCTCGCGGTGTGGCGCATGTGACCCGTGAGCACCTTGATCGCCTGCTTGAGCAGGCCCTGCTGGCCGACGACCACAGCTCCCTGGCCAGGCGGCTGTACGACGTCGCGCTCGGCTATTCCTCGGGCGACGTCTCCAGGGCGTCGATCCTGGTCCTGGCGGCCGAGGAGTGGCGCGCGGCCGGGCAGCCCGCCCGGGCTCTGGAGTGCTTCCAGCGCGCGGTGGAGGACGGCGGTGAGTCGCTCGTCGACCCGCGCGCCGGCATCGCCGACACGCTCTTCGAGCTCGACCGTCCCGACGAGGCGAGGGAGGTCATCGAGGCGATCCGCGCCGAGGGCGGCATCACCACGGCGACCTCCCACACGATCGCCGAGACGCTCGTCGCGTACGGCGACCTGCGGAGCGGACTCGAATGGGTGACCCAGGCCGTGCTCGCCAGCGACGAGGACGACCCGGAGCACGAGGCGCTGCTGCGCACGCGCTACCGCATCCGGGTCGACCTGGGCCTGCCCGAGGACGAGCTCGACGCCCTGGTCTCCTGAGGCGCGCCCCGGTCTCCGGGAGGTGGCCTGGTGTCCTGAGGTGGCCTGGTGTGCTGAGGCGGGCGCTCCCACCCAGGAGCCGGAGCGGGGACGCCCTGACGGGCGCGCCCCTACATCGTCGTGCCCGTCGCCAGGCGTCCCGGCTCTGGACGCGCCCGTCCGCGACGGTCAGGACGAGGTCGTGAGCCACTGGCCGGTGGGCCAGGTCTCCAGCCGCCAGGCGCTGTCCCAGAACATCCACTCGTACTCAGTCGCCCGGCAGAACGCCTCGGTCATGGCCCGGCGCGTCTCCGGGCCGGCGGTGGCGGCCAGCCGGTCGGCGATCTCCCTCACCTGTGTCACCGAGGCGGCGAACGCCGGGTCGGAGTAGGTGGAGATCCACGCCCGGTACGGGTGGTCGTCCAGGCCGGCCGTACGCTCCAGCAGGGCCGCCCCCACGTCCTGGTAGACCCAGAAGCACGGCAGCACCGCGGCGACGAGCACGGGGAAGGGCGCGGTGAGCGCCGTCGCCTGGAGGTACGACGCGTAGGCCAGGCAGGTCGGCGAGGTGCCGACGGCCGCCACGTCCTCCGCGCCCATCCCGAACCCGTCGAGGTAGCCGGTGTGCAGGGCGCGCTCGACGGCCAGCGCCGTGTGCGCGCTCTGGGCGAAGAACATCGCGTCGGCGGGCTCCGTGGCCCGCGCCGAGGCCGTCGCCAGCGTCTTCGCGTACGCGGCGAGGTAGCGGCCGTCCTGCACCAGGTAGAACGTGAACCGGTCGCGGCTCAGGGTGCCGTCGCCGAGGGCGGTGTTGAACGGGTGGCGGTGGATGGCGTCGAGCAGCGCGGCGGTGCGCGCCCAGGCCGTGTCGCAGAACGACTCGGTGGTCCGGGGCTCCGCTTCGGGCATGGCGGTCAACGTTGACGTCCCTTCGCTAGTGCGAACTAGATCAGGTTCGACGGGTGTGATCTCAGCCCGCTCTCCGGGCACCCCGCGTCGCGATCAACCGTAACAGAGGTTCAGTTCAGGGCCAGGCCGGGGAGGAGCGTGCCGACCTCGTCCATCTCGTCCATCTCGCCCACCTCGCCCACCTCGCGGACCTCGCGCAGGGAGGGGCCGGGCCCGGCCACGCGGGCGGCGCCGTGCCGCGGCCGCTCCGCCGGGGTGGCGG
>NZ_JBFAIA010000355.1:0-2209 GCF_040654455.1 Nonomuraea sp. NPDC050691 | reverse complement strand
GCGCGGCCCTCCGGGGCGTCCGGGGGCGTCCTTGGGCGCGCGCCCACGGGGGTCACGCTCCTGCGCCGCTGCCCGGCCACGCGCGCTGCCCCGGTCCCGGGGGTCACGGTCTCGGGGGTCTCGGTCGCGGTCGCGGGGGTCTCGGTCGCGGGGGTCGCGGTCGCGGGGGTCGCGGTCGCGGTCGCGGTCGCGGGGGTCGCGGTCCTGTGAAGAGGCCCGGCGTGCTCCCTGGGCACCGTCCTGGCGCATGCGGCCGCGCCCGGCCGGTCCGTCGGCCTCGTCGCGTGCCCGGCCGCCGGAAGCGGGGGCCTCGCCGCGTGTGCGGCCGCGGGCGGGCGGCGGGTCGTCGTCCTGACGGCTACGGGTCACGCGTCCCCCGGGCTCCTGGCGGGAGCGGGCGCGCCGGCCGTCGCCGTCGTCCTGGCTGCGGGCACGGGCGGAGGGGGTCTCGTCGCGTCCGCGCACGGGCGGGAGGTCGTCGCGGTCCCGGGCGGCGCGCCTGGAGCGGGCGGAGCCGGCCAGCGGGTCCCAGCCCGACGTCTCGCCGTCGTCCTGGCCGGAGCGGCGCCCATCCGCGGAGTCGCGCTCCGCCCGGCCGCCCGGCCGGTCCTGGCCGCGGCGGGCGCTCATCCGGTCCTCGGCCGGGCGGCCACCTGACCGTCCGCGCGCACCGTCCTGCGAGCCGCGGCCGTGGGGCAGGTCCAGGGGGTCACCTTCCCAGTCCGGGCGTGTACGGCCCCGTGTGGGACCCTGTGGCTCGCCGTCGGGGTCACGGCGCAGGCGTCCCCGGGGAGCGGCGTCCCGCGCGTCGTCGTCACGGTCACGGCCCGCACGAGCACGCGGCGCGGCATCCCGCGCGTCGTCCGGATCACGGCCCGCGCGGCCGCGCGAGGCGGCGGCAGGCCGGTCATCGCGGTCGCGGCGTGCGCGGCCGGCCGGGAGATCTCGGAGGTCGTCGTCGTGGGCCCGGCGCAACCGGCCGCGGGGCGGCGTCCCCGGGGCGTCGTCCGGGTCGCGGCGCAGGCGGCCCCTGGGGGCGGCGTCGCGCGGGTCGTCGTCGCGGTCGCGGCGCGTCCGACCGCCCGGCGCGTCCTGAGGTGTGCGGGAGCGCGGCGTGTCCTGCGGTGTACGGGGGCGCGGCGGGTCCTGGGGCGCGCGGCCCCGGGGCGTGCGGCCGCGCGGCTGGTCGTCCGGGTCGTCGTCGGACGGGCCGCCGGAGGACAGATCGAAGGGCAGGTCGAACGGGTCGTGGCGCTTCCTCGGGTCGCGCCGGTCGTCGGACGACGGCCGGCCCGTCCCCTCCGTACGGGGCGAACCCGTCTGCCTGCCCGGCCTTCCGGGACCGCCGGGCGTACGACGGGCGGCGCCGGGCCCTCCTTGAGAGCCGGCGCCGCCCCCGCCACGGCCGGGCCCCTGGCCCCTGCCGCCTGTGTCCCTCACCGGGCCTGGCCCACCCGCTCGGCGTCGGCCCCGGTCCCGGCCGGGGAGCCGCCCTGCTCGGCCGTGGCACCGGACGTGCCGCCGGTGTGAGCCTCAGCGCCGGACGAGCCACCCGACGAGCCGCCGGTCGTGCCACCCGTCCGGGCCTCGCCGCCGGTCGTGCCGGTCTCCGCCGTGGTGGCGGAAGTGGTGTCCGACGTGGTGCCGGTCTTGGCGGTGCCGCCGGTGCCCGTGCCCGGCTTGGCCTCGCCGCCGGTCGTCGCGCCGCCCGTCGTCGTGCCGGTGGTGGCCGTGCCGGGCGTGGTGCCGTTCGTGGCCGGGGTGCCGGTCTCCGTGCCCGTGCCGGGCTTGGCGGCGCCCTTGCCTGTGTCGCCGACCGTGAGCGGGTTGATGCTGTTGTCGAGGTGGAGGCCCTGGTCCTCGGCTCTCCTGGCGATGACGGCGGCCTGGGTCTCCTCCTCGATCACCTGCTTGAGCCGGTCGTTGTGCTGGCGGGCGGCGGCGATCTCGCCGCGCAGCCGCGAGGCGGTGATCGAGTCCTGGGCGAGCACGGTGTTGAGCAGCAGCAGGCTGACCAGGCCGCCGCAGAGCAGCCCGACGACGAGCAGCACGAACGGCGCCCGCTGGCGGCGGCGCGCCGGGACGCCCCGGCCCGCGGGGCGGGCGGCGCGCTCGCTCCTGGTCCTGCGGGGGGCGGACTCGGCGGCCGGGCGCGGGCGCGGAATCGGGCGCGCGCCCGGCGACGGCTCCTGGCCGGGGGCCGTGCCGG
>NZ_JBFAIA010000354.1:0-2228 GCF_040654455.1 Nonomuraea sp. NPDC050691 | reverse complement strand
GCTCGCCGAGCCAGTCCGCGAGCCGGCCGGCCTGCTCGCCCAGCGCCTCCCGGGTGGCCGCCGACACGGGCAGCACGTACGCGGACGGCCGGCCGGCGGTGGCGGCCTCCGCGTGCCCGGCCTGACCGGAGGCGATGTCCGGGGCCGGAAGCGCGGTCTCGGGAGGCCGGGTGGTGTCCGGGGCGGCCTCGACGATGACGTGGGCGTTCGTGCCCGACAGGCCGAAGGAGCTGACCCCCATGAGCCGGGGCCGGTCCTGGCCGGGCAGCGGCACGGGCCCGGTGACCGGCTGGACGCTGCCGTCCTCCGGGATGGCCGTCGCCGGGGCGGTCATGTGCAGGTTGGGCGGGATGAGCCCGTTCTCCAGGACGAGGGTCGTCTTGATGAGCCCGGCGATGCCCGCGGCGGCCTGGGTGTGGCCGATGTTGGTCTTGACGGCGCCGACCCGCAGCGGCCGGCCGGGACCGCGACCGCCGAAGACGTCGTGCAGCGCGGACAGCTCGATGGCGTCGCCCAGGTGGGTGCCGGAGCCGTGCGCCTCGACGTAGTCGATGTCGTCGGGGCCGATCCGGGCCGCCGCGAGCGCCCGGGTGATGACGTCGGCCTGCGCCCTGCGGCTGGGCGCGGTGAGCCCGTTGCTGCGGCCGTCCTGGTTGACCGCCGAGCCGCGCAGGACGGCGCGGACGCGGCGGCCGTTGGCGACGGCCTTGGACAGCGGCTCCAGCACGACCAGGCCGCCGCCCTCGCCCATGACGTAGCCGTCGGCCCGCTCGTCGAACGTCTTGCACCGGCCGTCGGCGCTCATCATCAGCCCGGCGCACGCCTGGACGTACGTGGTGGGGTGCAGGGTCAGCGACGCGCCCGCCGCGATGGCGAGGTCGCACTCGCCCCGGCGCAGGCTCTCCATGGCCAGGTGGACCGCGATGAGCGACGAGGAGCAGGCCGTGTCGATCGTCATCGTGGGGCCGATCAGGTCGAGCTGGTAGGCGATCCGCCCGGCCGCCACGCTCGACACCGCGCCCTGGCCCAGGTACGGGTCGGAGACGGCGTCGGCGCCCTGCCGCTCCATCTGCAGCCGGCCGTACTGGAGGGTGTCCATGTAGCCGACCATCACGCCGGTGCGGCTGCCCGCGAGCCGGGCGGGTGAGATGCCGGAGTTCTCCAGCCCCTCCCAGGCCAGCTCCAGCAGCAGCCGCTGGTGGGGGTCCATGCGCAGCGCCTCGCGCGGCGACAGGCCGAAGAACTCGGCGTCCCAGCCGGTGACGTCGTCCAGGAACGTCCCGTACCTGGTGTACATGGCGCCCGGCGTCCGCGGGTCGGGGTCGTAGTAGGCGTCGACGTCCCAGCGGGCGGCCGGCACCTCGCGGACGACGTTCCTGCTGTCGCGCAGCAGGCGCCAGAAGTCCTCCACCGTGTCGCCGCCGGGGTAGCGGCAGGCCATGCCGATGACCGCGATGGGTTCGTGGCGGCGCTCCTCGGCCTCGGTGAGGCGGTGGCGGGCCTGGGCGAGTTCGACGGTGGCGCGCTTGAGGTAGGCGCGGAGCTTGTCCTCGGTCCCCATCGGGCGAGCCTTTCCGGTGGTGGGCGTCACGGGGTCACAGTTCGTTGTCGATGAGGGCGAAGATCTCCTCGTCCGAAGCCGAGTCGATCTTTTCGATGACGTCGCCGGCGCCGTCGGGCCCGGCGCCGAGCCGGTCGAGGGTGGCCTGCAGGAGCGACACGAACCGGTCGCGCAGGGCCTCGCCCTCGCCGTTCGCGGCGGCGATCATGTCCTCGACCCGGTCCAGGGCGGTGCGCAGCGTGTCCTCGGGGGACGGCGACGGGGGTGCGAGGGTGCGGAAGAGGTGGTCGGCGAGCGTGTTGACGGTCGGGTGGTCGAAGACGAGGGTCGGCGGCAGCCGCAGGCCGGTGTCGGCGTTGAGCCGGTTGCGCAGCTCGACGGCCGTCAGCGAGTCGAAGCCGAGCTGGTTGAACGCCCGGTCCACCTCGATCTGGTCGGCGCTGCCGTGGGCGAGGACGGCCGCGACGTGGGCGCGCACGGTGTCGGTGAGCAGCCGCTGCGCGTCGGTGCGGGGCAGGGCCGCGAGGCGCTGGGCGAGCGCCGCGGGTCCTCCGGTCGCGGCCGCGGCGTTCCCGGCGGTACGGCGCGGGGCCCGTACGAGGCCGCGCAGCATGGACGGCAGCTCCCCGGCCTCGGCCCGCGCCCGGAGCCCGGCGGCGTCCCAGCG
>NZ_JBFAIA010000353.1:0-2236 GCF_040654455.1 Nonomuraea sp. NPDC050691 | reverse complement strand
CGCCGAGGCCCAGGTGGTGGCCGCCCGCTGGGACGCCGCCGGGCTCCGGGCGCGGGCCGAGGCCGGGGAGCTGCCGCCCATGCTGCGCGGCCTCGTACGGACGCCCAGGCGTACCGCCGGTGAGCGGGGCGACGGCGGCGTGGCCGGGCTGGTGTCCAGGCTCGCCGTGCTGACCAAGGACGAAGGGCTGCGCCTGCTCACCGACCGCGTGCGGACGCACGTGGCGGCCGTCCTCGCCCACGGCAGCGCCGACCACATCGAGGCCGACCGCGCGTTCAACCGCCTCGGCTTCGACTCGTTGACGGCCGTCGAGCTGCGCAACCGGCTCAACGCCGACACCGGCCTGCGGCTGCCCGCGACCCTCGTCTTCGACCACCCGACCGTCAACTCGCTGGCCGAGTACCTCTTCCGCACGCTCGTGCCGCAGGCGCCGTCCCCCGAGGACACGCTGCGCACGGCCCTGGAGCACGTCGGCTCCATGCTGGCCGGCGCCAGGGAGGACGCGGACGCGGTACGCAGCAAGCTCGTCGCCGTGCTGCAGAGCAGCCTGGCCCGGTTCGGGGCGGAGCCGGAGAGCCCCGGACACCCCGACACGGTGGTGGGCAAGATCGACTCGGCTTCGGACGAGGAGATCTTCGCCCTCATCGACAACGAACTGTGACGCCTGACTCCCGCGACCGAAGGGTTCGACCTGATGGGGACCGAGGACAAGCTCCGCGACTATCTGAGGCGCGCGACCGTCGAGCTGGCGGAGACCCGCCAGCGCCTCGCCGAGGACGTGGGCCGCCGGCACGAGCCGGTGGCGATCGTGGGCATGGCGTGCCGGTATCCCGGCGGGGTGTGGAGCCCCGACGACCTGTGGGACCTGGTGGAGACGGACGGCGACGCCATCGGCGACTTCCCGGCCGACCGGGGCTGGGACCTGGAGGGCCTGTTCGACCCCGACCCCGAGGCGTGGGGCAAGTCGTACACCCGGCAGGGCGGGTTCGTCGGCGGCGTGGCCGACTTCGACGCCGCGTTCTTCGGGATGAGCCCGCGCAGCGCGCTGGCCACGGACCCGCAGCACCGGCTGTTCCTGGAGTCGTGCTGGGAGGCGCTGGAACGGGCGGGCATCGACCCGGCGACGCTGCGCGGCTCCCGCACCGGCGTGTACGCGGGCAACATGTACGAGCACTACTCGACCCGGTTCCTGGAGGTCACCCCCGAGGCCGTCGAGGGCACCCTGTTCACCTCCAGCGCCTCCAGCGTCATGTCCGGCCGCGTCTCCTACACCCTCGGCCTGGAGGGCCCGGCGCTGTCGGTGGACACCGCCTGCTCGTCGTCCCTGGTCGCCCTGCACCTGGCCGTCCAGGCGCTGCGCCGGGGCGAATGCTCGCTGGCCCTGGCCGGGGGGGTGTCGGTCATGGCGTCCCCGGTGCCGTTCATCGAGTTCTGCCGGCAGCGGGCGCTCGCCCCCGACGGGCGGTGCAAGTCGTTCTCCTCGACCGCCGACGGCGCCGCCTGGTCGGAGGGCGTGGGCGTGCTCACGCTGGAGCGCCTCTCGGACGCCCGGCGCAACGGCCGCCGCGTCCTCGCGGTGATCCGCGGCTCGGCGATCAACCAGGACGGCGCGAGCAACGGCATGACCGCGCCCAGCGGCCCCGCCCAGGAGCGGGTCATCCAGCAGGCGCTCGCCGACGCCCAGCTCGACACCCTCGACGTGGACGTCGTCGAGGCGCACGGCACCGGCACGACCCTCGGCGACCCGATCGAGGCGCAGGCCCTGCTCGCCACCTACGGCCGGGCCCGCGGCGGTGACCGGCCGGTCTGGCTCGGGTCGGTCAAGTCGAACATCGGCCACACCCAGGCCGCGGCCGGCGTGGCCGGGGTCATCAAGATGGTCAAGGCCCTGGAGCACCGCCGCCTGCCGCGCACGTTGCACGTCGAGGAGCCGACCCCGCACGTGGACTGGGCGTCCGGCGGGCTGCGCGTCCTCACCGAGCCCGTCGAGCTGCCCGCCGACCGGCCGGTGCGGGCGGGCGTCTCCAGCTTCGGCGTCAGCGGCACGAACGCGCACGTCATCCTGGAGAGCGCCCCCGAGCCGGCGTCCGCGGCCGAGGGCGCGGAGCTCACGGACGCCGGGCCGATCGTGTGGGCCTTCTCCGCCAAGACCGCCGCCGCGCTGCGCGCCCAGGCCGGCCGGCTGCGCGAGCACGCGGGCCGCGTCAGCGGCGCGGAGCTCGCCGCCACGGCGCGG
>NZ_JBFAIA010000352.1:0-2418 GCF_040654455.1 Nonomuraea sp. NPDC050691 | reverse complement strand
CGCGGCGGCGCTCAGGGCGGTGGAGCGGCGCCCGCCCTCGGGCGCCCAGCCCCCGCGCATCAGGGCCAGCAGGCGGGGGTGGCCGCGCAGCAGCCCGGCGCTCTCGGGGGGCACCGCCGGATCGACCACCACCTCCGCCTGACGACCCGCCGGATCAGCCGGACGGCCCGCCGCCTCGCCGGTGCCCGGGTACGGCAGGTCCGCGTGTCCGTGGGCACGATCGTCGGCTGGCGTCATCCGGGCGGGTCAGCCTTCGAGGTAGCGGAACGCCTCGTGGGCGGAGCTGACGCTGCGGCGCAGGACGCGTTCGAGCTGGTCGGCGTCCTGGGCGAGGCGTTCGATCTCCGGCACGGACAGCCCGTCGGCGCCCGACTCGGCCAGCAGCTCCTCGTAGCGGGGCAGGCGTGCCCGCAGCTCCTCGATCTGCTCGCGCGCGTGGTAGGCGCGCTCGGCGTCGGCCACGTGACCGGCGTAGCGTTCCAGCGCCTCGACCCGCGCCACCACGGCGGCCTCGCTGGTGGCCAGCGCCCGTTCCAGCGGCTCGATCACGGCCACCACCTCGGGGGCGACGCCCCGGTCCAGCAACTCCCGGTGCTCCGCGCGCAGCCCCGCCAGCTTGGCCAGCAGCCGGGCGATCTCCCACTCCTGCTCGGGCAGCATCACCGCGTTGCGGGCGCCGTCGAGCAGGCCCTCGGCGTTGACGTGGGAGCGCAGGACGCCGCCGATGGCGCGCTGGGCGCGGACGAGCACGGCGCGGGCCGCCTCGTCGAAGTCGTCCGGCAGCAGGAAACGGCCGTCGTACAGGCGCGCCTGCTCGTACACGGTGCGCTCGTACGGCCGGTCGGTCTCCGGCGCCTCGCCGAGGGTGCTGGTCTTGATGAGCACGACCAGCATGAACGCGCCGAGCAGCACGAAGCCGGCGGGCGCCGCGGGCGACTCGAGCAGGACGGCCATGAGGGCGAGCACCACGGGCGTGGCCGCGAGCAGCGCGACGCTGGACGGGCTGCGCCGGCGCGGGGCGGGAGCGGAGGCGGGCGGCACCCAGCCCGACCTGATCCGGGCCAGCAGGGGGGCGTTGGCGCGCAGCATTCCGGCGATCTCCGGGGGTACTCCCGGTTCGACTACCACACCCACGCTCTGCCCTGGCACCCTGGCGCCCCCAACGCTCGTGATGTCCGGATACTACGGAACATTCCGCCCGAATGTCAGCCTCGCGAAGGACAGTCCAGGCGTACCCCCCGCGCCATGTCGTGACACGCCGCACCGCCTCCCCGCGCGTCCGGCCCACCGCCACCCCGCGTCGCGGCACACCTCCCGTCCCCGCGGCGCGGGCCCGCCTCCTCTCCCCGTGTCGTGGCGCGGCGTGGCGATCATCCCGGCTAACGTAGGACGTCATGAGATCCGCCCACGTCATGATCGCGGCACCCCTCGTCCTCGTTCTCGCCGGATGCGGCGGCGTGGCGGACGGGGCGGCGGCGTCCCCTCCGCCCGCCCGGCAGGCTCCCGCGAGCGCCACACCCGCCACGACGGCCCCCGGCTCCGGCCAGGACGACCGGGACGGCGGGGACGAGCGGCCCGCCGCGGGCGCCGGGGTGCCCGCGCCCGACGCGCCCATCCCGTCCGACCCCGCCGAGCTGGCCGCCGCCCTGCGCAGGACGTCCACCGACCTGTACGCGGCGATCGACCGCTGGACCAAGGGCGGCCAGGAGCGCCCGCCCCAGGACGTGGTGCTGCTCTCCCTGCATCAGCAGCGCATCTACCGGGTGCTGGCCCGCGACGCGACGCTGACCCGGCGCACGGCCGAGCGGCTGCCGGCGCGGCTGGCGGCCGAGGCGCGCGACAACGCCACGGCCGTGGGCCGCCTCCTGTCGCTGGCCCGCCCCATCAGCGCCGCCCGGCGCAAGCAGATGCGGCTGACCGAGCCGCTGCCCGCCGAGCGGCTGCGCGGCTACATGACGCGGGCCGAGAAGCGGTTCGGCGTGGAGTGGGAGGTGCTGGCGGCCGTCATGCTCGTGGAGACGAAGTTCGGCCGGGTCACCTCGTCCAGCTCGGCGGGGGCGCAGGGGCCGATGCAGTTCATGCCGGCCACGTGGCGGCAGTACGGGCTGGGCGGTGACGTGCACGACGCGCGCGACGCGGTGCTCGGCGCGGCCAACTACCTGAAGGCGTCGGGCGCGCCCGGCGACTACCGGCGCGCGCTGTTCGCCTACAACCACTCCGACCACTACGTGGACGCCGTCCAGGCGCACGCCCGGCAGATGCGGCGCGACCCGCGCAGCTTCTACGCGTACTACAACTGGCAGGTGTTCACGCTGTCGGCGAAGGGCGACGTGCGCCTCACCGGCCCCCGCTGACCGCCGCCGGGCCCGCCGGGTTCGCCGGTCGCGGCGTCCTGGCCGCCGCGCTGGCGGCGGCCCG
>NZ_JBFAIA010000351.1:0-2420 GCF_040654455.1 Nonomuraea sp. NPDC050691 | reverse complement strand
CCGCGCCCGACAGAACCGACAGACCCGACAGGCCCGGCGGGCCCGGCAGACTCACAAGGGCCCGCCGTCTCGTCACGGCCAGGCGGCCCCGCGCCTGCGACACGCCGAAAGTCCCGGACCTCGGGGACGAAGGTCACCACCGCGCCCGCCGAGCCGGTTTCCGGGGCGTCCGCCGATTACCGTGAGCCGATGGAAGACATCCCGTCGTGGAGATGGAGAGCGACATGTCGGATCTCGGGAGCTTCGGACGCAGGGTCGCCGAGCGGCGCGAGTCGCTGGGCCTGACTCGCGAGGAACTGGCCGGCCGGGCCGGCGTCGACGCCGGGTACGTCCGGTACCTGGAGGAGCAGTCGGGCCCGTCCGCGCGCGAGACGGCCGGCCGGTTGGCCGGGGCGCTGGAGACGACGGTGGCCGAGCTGCTGGACGAGGCGCCGGCCGGCGCGGGCGAGGCGGCGCCGGGCGCGGACCTGGCCGAGCTGGACGAGAAGGAGTGCCTGCGCCTGATCGCGCCGGGCGGGGTCGGCCGCATCGCCTTCGAGGGCCGCTACGGCCTGACGGTCCTGCCGGTGAACTACCGTCTGTCCGACACCGGCGCGATCGTGTTCCGGACGACGCCCGGCGGCGCGACGGACGCCGACCTGCGCACCGGCATGCAGGGCGTCGAGTACAAGGTCGCCTTCGAGGTGGACCGCGTCCACGAGCTGACCGGCGGCGGCTGGAGCGTGCTCGTGCAGGGCTCGCTGCACCACGTCACGGACGAGGAGGAGGCCGCCGCCGCGGCGACGGGCGTCGAGCCGTGGGCCGGCGGCGAACGCGGGCAGTACCTCCAGATCAGGCCGTCGCGTGTGACGGGCCGCCGCATTCTCAGCGGCTGACAGACCCGCGTCCGGCCGGCCCGTTTCCGGCTGGGTCGCGTCCGGCTGGGGCAGTGTCCGGCGGACCGAGGACGGCGGGACCGGCCGTGGGACCGGCCGTGGGACCAACGGCCCACGCATCCGGGACTTCGTCCCCGGGCGCCCCGGCGGCCTCGCGGCGAGGCTGGGAGTGAGAGCCGTGGAACGTGGAGGCGGTGGGTGATGGCCGGACGGATCGTGGTCGGCGTGGACGGGTCCGCGCCGGCGACGGCGGCGGTGGAATGGGCCGCCGCGGACGCGCGGCGGCGGGGCCTGGCGCTGCGCCTCGTGCACGTGTGCGAGCAGTGGGCGTCGGCGGTGGGCAGCATGGAGTACTGCTCCGGCGTGCTGGGGGCGGCCGCCGGGCGGGCGCGCGCCCTCGCGCCGGACGCCGACGTCAGCACCGGCATGCCGGGCGGCGGCGTGATCGACGCGCTGGTCGGCGAGTCGGTCACGGCCGAGAGCATGGTGCTGGGCAGCAGGGGCCTCGGCGGGTTCGCCGGGATGGTGCTCGGCTCCGTCAGCATGGCCGTGGCCGGCCACGCGGCCTGTCCCGTGGTGGTCGTGCGCGGCACCGCGGTGGTCCAGCACGGCCAGGTCGTGGTGGGCTACGACGGGTCGGAGCACTCGCAGGCCGCCATGGAGTACGCCGTCGAGCAGGCCCGCGCCCGCGACGCGCAACTGCACGTGGTCTACGCCTGGCAGCTGCCGGTCTTCTCCCCGTACGCCGCCGGATACGGCCCCCTCCTGCAGGACGCCTACCAGCAGGAGGTGCACATGGCCGCCGACCGGGTCGTGCCCTGGCGGGAGAAGAACCCCGACGTACGGATCGTCGACGACGAGGTGTGCGAGCACCCGGTGTCGGCCCTGATGAAGGCGGCGCTCACCGCCGACCTCGTGGTGATCGGCTCGCGCGGGCTGGGCGGGTTCGTCTCGGCCGTGCTCGGGTCGGTCAGCCACGGCGTGCTGCACCACGTGGCCTGCCCGGTCGCGGTCGTGCGCCCCCGCAAGGAGCGGACCTGACCACGTCCGCACAAGGAACGGAGATGACCCCGCCCCCGCAAGGAGCGGACACCACCACGTCCCCGAGAACAGCGGACACCACCACGTCCCCGAGAACAGCGGACACGACCACGTCCCCGGAAGGAGCGGACATGACCAGCGGACAGAGGCGGGATCCGCCCTCCACGACCGGCCCCGCCCCCCCGGACGGCGCCGACCGGGACATCGGGTCGCTGCGGGCCGAGGAGGTGATGAGCCGCGTGCTCGTCGCCGTCACGCCGGACGAGTCGCCCCTGATGGCCTGGGAGCTGATGCGCCGGGCCGGCGTCCACCACCTGCCGGTCGTGGACGGGCGGCACGTGTGCGGCGTCCTGTCGCGGGAGCGGCTGGCCGCCTCCTGGTCCGGCGGCCCGTACGAGCAGTCCGGCCGCCGGGTGGGGACGTTGCTGGAACGCGAGCCCCGGCCCCGCGTCGGCCCGCGCGACACGCTGCGCCGGGTCGCGCGCGTCATGGCGGACGCCGGCG
>NZ_JBFAIA010000350.1:0-2460 GCF_040654455.1 Nonomuraea sp. NPDC050691 | reverse complement strand
GGCCGTGCACGCCGAGCGCGACACGCGCGACCGCGCCGAGCTGGCGAGACGCGCCGCCGCCCAGCTCGGTGACCGGGCGCGGCTGTTCGGCGCCGCTACGCTGAGCACCGTCGCCGGTGACCGGGCCGCGACCGGCCCACCCGCCACCTGAAGACCCGGCTTCCGGGAACGCGATCAACCGAGGACCCGGCGATCCCGAGAGCCACCGCAGCCCCGACAGCAGCACCCCAGTCCGACCGAGCCGAGCCACATGAGCACATCAGCCCTATGAGTCACATGAGCCACAGCGACACGAGACACGGCCGTGCCGAGCACGGCCACCGGAGCGACACCGCGACGAGAGGCCGCCGATGAACCGGCTTGACGCGCTGCGCGGCACGACGCCGCAGAAGCCGCACGACGCGCGCGCCATCGCCGCGCTCGCCGCCAACCCGGGCTGCGCGCGACGGGCGCTGCTGGACGGCGCGGGCATCGACAAGGACGCGACCGCCCGGCACCTGGGGTTCCCGGCGCCGTTCGGCCAGTCGCCGTTCGCGATCACGCGCGGCAACGCGTTCGAGGCCCTGGTGAAGGCCGACGGGTGCGCCGAGCTGCTGCGGATGCTGCGCGAGCTGCTGGAGCTGCCGGTCGCCGAGGTGGCCTACCACGACGTCGAGAACGTCGGCGCCCACCTGCGCCACGCCCACACCCGGGCGCTGTTCGACCGGGCGGCGCGCGACGGCCACGACTCGGGCACGATCTACGACCATCCGCTGCTGGGCCTGGAGATCGCCGGGCACACCGCGTTCCTGGAGCCGGACGTGGTGGCGTTCCAGCTCGGCGGCCGGTTCCACATCGTGGAGATCAAGTCGTTCGCGGTGATCGACGGCCAGGCCGACCCGGCGGCGGTGGCGGCGGCGGCGCGGCAGGCGGCCGTGTACGTGCTGGCGCTGCGCCGCATGCTCCAGGAGCTCGGCCACGACCCGCGGCGGGTGGCCCACGACGTGGTGCTCGTCTGCCCCGAGAACTTCGCCAACCGGCCCGTCGCCACGCTCGTCGACGTGCGCCGGCAGCTCGCCGTGCTGGAGCGCCAGCTTTCCCGCATGACCGGGCTCGACCGGCTGCTGGAGGGGCTGCCCGAGGAGCTGACGCTCGACCTGCTGCCGGGCGAGGACGGGCTGCCCACCCGCCCGGCGGCCGAGCTGGCCGACGCGCTGCGCCGCACCACCGCCCGGTACGCCCCCGACTGCCTGTCCACGTGCGACCTGTGCTTCTTCTGCCGTGACGAGGCCCGGCAGGAGGGCGCGTGCGACCTGCTCGGCCGGCAGGTGCGCGACGAGCTGGGCGGCGTGGCCTCGGTCGAGGAGGCGCTGGGCCTGGCCGACGGCACCCGCGACCCGGCCGAGGGGCAGGAGGAGATCGCCCGGCTGCTGCGCAACGCCGAGCGCCTGCGCCGGGAGTGCCTCGCGTGACCCCCGCACCGGCCGCGGGCCGCCGCGCCGCCGAACCGCCGCCCCCGGCCCCCGCACCGCGTGACAGCCGGCGGAGGTGGGCCGGGTGAGCCTGCTGACCTCGCTCGCGCGGCTGCGGGCGCTCGACGAGGGCCGCGCGCAGCCCATCGCGACCGTGCGGCACTGCCACCTGTCCGAGCGTCCCATGGTGTTCATCCCGCTGAAGATGTCGGGCGAGGCCGCCGCGCCGCTGGCCGCCATGCTCGGCACCCGCCGCGACGACCCGCGGCTGCTCGTGGTGACGCAGCCGCGCAACCGCGACCTGCGCTTCGCCTGGGCCGCCGACCTGGCCGCCGTGCTCCTGCCCTACATCGACGGCTTCCTGGCCGGCACCGAGACGGTGGAGCGCAGGAACGCCGACCCGTACGAACGCGTGCTCGACGCCCCGCAGATCGTCGTGCCGAACCAGGCCGGGATCGCGTTCACCCGCCTGCTGGGCCGCTCCACCCGTTTCCGGCGCGCCGACGGCCCGTACCCGGTGCCGGAGACGGTGCCGCTGCTCGGCCGCTGGCTGACGTACTTCGGCGAGCGGGCCGCCTACCCCGGCTCGTCCCTCATGACGGCCGTGACCGAGGAGCTGGGCCGGCACTGGGCGAGCGGGCAGAGCGGCCTGGAGGACGCCAACCTGGCGGCGCTGATGGCATGGATCACGACCGGGCCGAGCGACGACGCCGAGGACCCGCTCGTGTGGCCTCCGGCGGGGCCCGCGACCGATCCGGGGTTCGACGCCGAGGTGCTGTCCCCGGCCATCGAGGCGGGCGCGGCCGAACGCATCATCGAGGCCCTGCGCGGCCAGCTCGAACCCACCTGGCGGCTCATGTGGCAGGCCATCGACCTGCTGCGTGAGCTGCCCGAGGGGGCGAGCGTGGCGCAGCGCTGGGAGCAGGACCGCGGCTCGTTCAGCGGCATGGCGGCGCACATCGCCGAGGGGGCGCCGCCGCAGGCGCGGCGCGACGGCGCGGTGGCCGCC
>NZ_JBFAIA010000349.1:0-2520 GCF_040654455.1 Nonomuraea sp. NPDC050691 | reverse complement strand
GCCGCCCGCCGCGGGAGCCGGCGTCCCCGCCGCCCGCACCCCTCGCGGGCGTTCACTCTCCTTTCGAGCCCTTCCAACCGGCGAACGCCCGCGGCACGACACCGGGCGGCGGGCCGGCGAGAACGAGTGAGCCCCGAAGGCCGACGCTGCTCGGGAGGGGCCGCGGGAAGGCGACCGGCGTGCGGAAGGGCGCGTGCTCGCCACCCGCGATGTGTACGGGGCGGCCACGCACGGGCGGTCACTCCCGAGGCGGGTCCGGCGTCCGCTCTTCCACGTACTGGGCGATCCCGTGGCCGAGCGACCAGTCGATCGGCTCGTTCTCGGTCACGGTGACGAAGACGTTGCGCGGCTCCGTCCCGGCGTATTCGTGGGCGAGCTCGGCGATCCGCCGGTACATCGCCTGCTTCCGCTCGGGTGTGCGGCCGGAGCGCATGGTGATCGCGACGTAGACGATGTCGTCGTCGCGATGGACGCCCAGGTAGTCGTCGTAGCGCAGCGTGCTGCGGACGCCGTCGTGGCCGGTGAGGATGTGGAACCGGTCGTCGTCCGGGATGCCGATCGTCTCGACCAGGGCCTCGTGCACGGCCCGGCTGAGCGCGTGGAGGCGGCCGGCGTCGGCCCCCAGGGTGTCGATGCGGACGAGAGGCATGTCAGCGGCCTTCCTTCCCGAGCAGCGGTGCGGACGGCTCGCGCGGCCCTGCTCCAGCAGCCCCGCAGCTCACGGATGCTCTCGATCAGTCGGTCCCTCGTGTCCGCCCCATCGAGTGTACGTACCGATAGGTACAGGCCTCTGTCAGGCGCAGGTCTTCTTCTCCGGGACGCAGTGCTTGACCTCGGGGTAGCTCGCCGACGGCGCGTCCAGCAGGGGCTGCGGCTTGTTCAGCAGGTGCCGGCCGAAGAAGGCGGCGACGTACGTGCGGGTGATCGCCAGCCCGCGCTCCGAGGGCAGGTCCGCGCCGAAGTCGATGCCGAGCTGGCCCGCCAGGACTCCGACGTCGTTGAACGAGGCGTGCTCCGCGCCGGTCACGAGCAGCCAGCGCTTCCAGCCGGTCATGAGCTTCCAGTCGCGCTCCCAGGTGGCGGTCGACTCATTGCCGGACCCAGGGGTGTACGTGGCGGGCTTGCCGAAGAACATGAACGGCCGCTTCAGCTCGCGGGTGAGGGTGTCGGGAGGCGTGGTGCCGTCGATGTCGATCCCGGCGCGCAGCCGTGAGTCGGCGGCCAGCGCGGCCACGGTGCTCGCGCCCCCGATGGAGTGGCCCGCCATGCCCATCCGTGACCTGTCGATCAGCCGGCCGCCCTTCCACGCCGGGCGCGGCCCGGTCAGCCGGTCGAGCACGAACGAGACGTCGGCCGCGCGTACCTTGACCTGCTTCGTGGACATCGACGGGTCGTGGTCGCCCTCGCAGGGGACGCAGGTGGTGACCCGGCCGTCGGGGAAGGTGGTGGCGACCGTCTCGTAGGTGTGGTCGATCGCGGCCACCACGTACCCGCGGCTGGCCAGGTCCTCGGCCAGGGCGGTCAGCGTGCTGCGGGGCTTGCCGGACCCGGGGGAGAGCACCACGAGGGGCAGGCCGTGCGCGCGCCCCACCGGCTTCGCGTCGCTGAAGGCGTTGGTGCGCGTCGTGCTCAGCAGCGCGGGCGGGAGGTCGGTGAGCTTGGCGTCCTTGAGGAAGAGCTCCGACTCCTTCGGCGTCATGTACCGGGCCCGCTGCCGGCCGGGCGAGCGGGCCGGGTACCACAGGGAGACCATGAGCTCGCGCGCCTTCACGGACGGCACCCACGGGTCGGCGCGGGAGGTGTCCTTGAGGTGGACGGACGTGGTGCCGACCGGGTGCGAGCCGGTCGGCTCGGGCAGGGACAACTTGCCCGGAGCGGCGGCCGCGCCGGACGCTGGGGCGGCCGGGGCGGCCGGGGCGGCCGGGGAGGCCGAGGCGGGGGAGGCGGGCGACACGGCGGCCAGAGTGCCCGCGAGGAGCAGCGCGCCGGCGGTCGTCGCCCTGCCGTTCCGCCTGGCGCCGCCGCTCGGCTTCCCCGCGCGATGAGGCATTGTCACACGACGCATGGAACATCCGTTCTTCCGGTGGTGAGGGCCGCCGCAGGCGGGAAGACCCGCGCGGCCGCCCAGTGACGGCTACGAAGCTAGGGGAGGGCGGGTCGCGCGGTCGTCGTCCGCCGCGCCGATTTCGGATACCCCGTGCGAACGACCCCGGCCGGGGGTCATCCCTGCGATGTACTCCTCAAGGACACCGCCCCGGTCTTTGAGGACGATGTGCCATAGACCGCGCGAACGCGACAATACGCCGGTGACAACTGATGAACGACGGCTCAGGTGGCGGCACCTGCTCGACCTGCTGCGGCCGCGGGCGCGGACCGCCCGGCCGTCCCGCGCGGCCCTCGTCGCCGACGTGCTGCTCGCGGCCGTCCTGACCGTCGCGGCGCTCCTCGCGGCGACGGGCTCGGACGGGGGCGGCGGCCAGGCCGGCGAGGGGCCGCGTCCGGTGTCCGAGCTGCTGCGGC
>NZ_JBFAIA010000348.1:0-2531 GCF_040654455.1 Nonomuraea sp. NPDC050691 | reverse complement strand
CCCTTGCTCGGCGAGCCGCCGTTCGGCGTCGGCTGGGACATCTCCGGCGTCGTGGTGGAGGCGGCCCCCGGCGCCAGGTACAAGGTGGGCGAGGACCGCCGAGCGCCACCTGCGGCGCGCCGTCGCCACACCCGGCGCGCCACCCGAGCGGCCGGCCCAGGCACGGCTGTCCCTGGTCACCGTACGCACCGAGCGCGGCCACCCCTTGCAGGCGCTGCGCATCGCGGCCCTGGCCTGGCCCGCGCTGTCGTCCCTCGACCGGGCCAAGCTCGACACCCAGCGCGCCGTCGCCCTGGCCCATCTCGGCCGCTACCGGGAGGCCGTGGCCGCCTGCGACCGCGCCGTCGAGGTCCTGGCCGCGGCGCCGGGCAGCGTCGACGACCACAGGTTCCTGGCCGGCGGGCTGCTCAACCGGGGGTTGGTGCACTCCTTCCTCGGTGAGTGGGGTGCGGCCATGGGCGACGTCACGGCCTGCCTGGAGCTCGCCCGGCACGCCGGGCTCGACCATCTCGCGCGCCTGGCCGCGGCCAACCTGCCCTTCCTGGCCGTACGGCGGGGCGACGTCGCGGGCGCGTTCGCGCACTACCGGGAGGCCGAGGAGGCGCTGTTCGGCTTCTGCGAGCGGCTGGCGACGATGCGGGCGGACTTCGCGGGCGCCCTGCTGGCCGCCCAGCAGCCCGGCGAGGCACGCGAGCTCCTCAGCCGGGCCGTACCCGATCTGGAGGCGTCCGGGGCGCACGTGGCGCTGGCGGACGCGCGGCTGAAGCTGGCCCGGGCGGAGCTGCTGACAGGCGACCCACGGCGGGCGCTGGCGCTGGCCGCGCGGGCGGCGCGCGAGCTGGAGGCGCAGGGACGCGTCTCCTGGCTGCCGCTCGCCCGGGAGGTCTCGCTGCGCGCCCGGCTGGCCCTGGACGGGCCCGCGCCCGGGCTGCTCACGGAGCTGGTGGCGTGCGCCGGGGAGCTGGAACGCGACCCCGCGCACCAGGCGGGCGGCGCGGCCCTGCGGCTGGAGGCGGCCGAGGTCGCCCTCGCCCTGGGCGACCGGCCCGCGGCCCTGGCCCAGCTCGCCGAGCTGACGAACGCGCCCGCGGACGTCCCCGCCACGGCCCCCTCCGGCGCCGTGGTGATCGCGGAGGGGCACGGCGAGCGGGACACCTCGCGCCGAGACGGCCGGCGGGGAGGCGATGGGGCACGGGAGGCGGAGCGCCACGGGGTGGGTGGTCGCGGGACGGAGAGCGGTGAGGTGGGTGGCCGCGGGGCGGAAGGCGGCGAGGTGGGTGGCGGTGCGGAGAGCGGCGAGGTAGGTGGTCGCGGGGCGGGGGCGCGGAAGAAGATCACGGCCCGTAAGGTGGCGGCCCTGCCTCCGGCGCTCCAGGAGCTGATCGGCGGCGAGCCCGACCCGCCACCCGAGCGGCGGGTGCCGGGGCTGGTGCGGCAGCACGCCATGGCGCTCGAGGCGGAGCTGCGGGGTGACACGGACGCCGCGTCACGCGCGGCCCGCGACGGACTGGCCGAGGCGCGCAACCAGGCCGGCGCGTTCGACGACCCGGCGCTGCGCGCGCACATGGCAAGGGCGGGCGAGCGGCTCGCCGGGCTCGGGCTGCGGCTGGCGGCGCGGGACCGGGACGCGGCCGAGGTGTTCGCCTGGGCCGAGCGCTGGCGAGCCGTGGCCGCGCCGGAGCCACACGTACCGGACCTGCGCGAGGTGCGGGCCGCCTTGGCTGAGGCGGCCCTGACCGAGGACGTCCTGAGCGAGGACGTCCTGACCGAGGACGCGTTCGCGGATGCCGCGTTCGCCCGGACGTGCTCAGACACGACCGCGCCGGGCCCGGCGACCGCCGACGCGTCCGGCTTCGACACGGCTACCTCGGCGGCCGGGCTGCCGACTCTTGCGGCCCTCGGAGAGACGGCACCAGGTATGAGTGCGCCCGAAGAAGGAGCGCCCGGTGGGAGGACGCCCGCTGATGGGACGCCCGGAGAAGGAGCGCCCGCTGAGAGGACGCCCGGTAAGAGGGCGCCCAGGGAAGGAGCGCTTGGTGAGAGGGCGCTCGGCGATGACGCGGCGGGTGCGACGTGGCGCGGCGGGGCCGTGCTCGGTGGGAGGGCCGCGGGGGTGGGGGGACACGGCGGGGCCGTGCTCGTGGAGTTCGTGGTCGAGGCGGCGTCGCTGCTGGTCGTGGTGGTGACGCGGGATGGGACGCTGGTGCGGCGGCTGGGGCGGTTGGAGGAGGTCGCCGAGGCGGTCGTCCACCTGCGCTACGCCCTGCGCCGCCACACCCTGGGCGACGGCACCGCGGGCGACGGCTCGCCGGTGGACGAGCGGACGGCCCTGGCCCCGGGCGGCCCGGTGCGGGAGGCGGCGGCCGAGGTGGAGCGGCTGCTGCTGCGTCCGGTCGAGGACGAGATCGCCGACCGGCCGCTGGTGGTGGTGCCCGCCGGGGTGCAGGGTGATCCGCCGGCTGCGGGAGTTCGCCGAGACGCACGGCATCCCGGTCGCCGAGACGCAGGCCGGCAAGGGCGCCCTCCCCCAC
>NZ_JBFAIA010000347.1:0-2584 GCF_040654455.1 Nonomuraea sp. NPDC050691 | reverse complement strand
TGGTCGACTGCTGTCTTACCGGGAGCCTCTTCTCATGCCAACCGGTCCCAGCGCCGCCCCTGCTGACCTGCGCGATCAGGTTGGAAAAGCCTCAGTCGTTAAGCGGTTATCGGCCGTAGCAGCCGCAACGGCCCTGGGGGCGGCGGTGCTCGCTTCCCCGGGCGTCGCCCACGCTCAATCGTCCTACTGCTCGGTCAACGGATGGCTCAACCCGATCATCACCAGCTGCACCACCGATGCTGTGCAGGCGCACGCGAACGGCTGGATCGATGTCCAGGTCGGTCGATCCGTACTCGGGATGCAAGGCGGACTTCTACATCTGGGACGCCCGCAACCAGGAAGTCATCTACCGGGCAACGGGCGTTTCCAACTTCTCCACGAGACTGTTCCGCGTGTACTCGTGGTATCACCTCAAGGCGACCTTCCGTGGCACAAAGTGCGGCGGTGAGGCCAGCCTGGACAACGAGTAGGGGAAAGCAGACAGCCGTTCGTGCCGTTATCCCAGGCACCACCCAGCCCCGATGCCTTGCGGTGTCGGGGCTGTTCGCATGCCTTGCCCGAGCGAAGACCACCTTGTCGGGAGCCCCGGCTTACTTGCGCCGCTTGGATCACCGGCCCAGGTCTTGGGCAGGTCGGATCCGATGCCGTGCCTTGATGAGCAAATCCCAGCCTAGCGGGGTGAGGTTGTGCAGGACCGAGCTTCCGTGGCGTTGAGTGCTGATCAGCCCAGCCTCGCGTAGGACGGCTGCGTGCTGGCTGGCCGAGGCGATGGAAGTGCCCGACCGCCGGCTGAGCTCGGTAGTGGTGCAGCCGTCTCCGATCGACCGCAGGATTGTTGCCCGGGTTTTCCCGATCAGTGTGGCGAGGGACTTGTCTCCTGGGCCGAGGACACGGTCGTGGACATCACGGGCCACCGGGTAGACGAGTACGGGAGGCAGCTCGGGGTCGACCAAGGTCACGGGACTGCGACAGCAGAAATACGACGGCAGTAACAGCAGGCCTCGGCCTCCTAGCACCAGCTCCTGGGTGACCGGATAGTGGGTTTCCAGAAACGGGGGATTCCACCGCAGCAACGGGCTGTAGCTGCGCAGCAGCCCTTCGACGCCGCCGTCGGCGAAGGCGCGCATTCGTTTGGCCCGGTCCGCCTCGATGTGCGCCCGCACCGACGGCCACTCCGGCTGCAGCACGGAATTGTGATAGGACCGCAGCGTGTGTCCCAGACCTTCGAAGACGCGTATGTCCCCGTCGGCGAGTCTGTGGGTCCACGTTGGCAGGGAGCGTTGGGCGCCGAGCAGTTCCAGTTCTGCCCGGATGCGAGCGCGTGGCGTGGCCAGGACGGACTCGATCTCGTCTTCCAGCGTGTCCGCCGGTCCGGAAGGAGTGAGGAAGTCCGGGAAATACGGGGCCTGCGGTGCGAGAGTCATCAGCGGTCGTATCCACGGCCGCACCTTGTCCCGGGCCCTTTGGCGCCAGCCGTCGAAGAGCAAGGGCCCTTCCCGGTTCTGCAGCACCTGGACGCTCAGCACGATCTCCCACATAGCGTTGGGGCCTGTTGCCAGTCGCGTTCGGACAAGATCATCATAGTTGAAGTGAATCCGCAGCACGACGCTCCCACGCTGATTCTGACCAAGGGGGGCAGCTCGCTCCAGACTATACCGATGACAAAATCTTCATCATCGAGTTGATTTTGCGCCAGTCCGGACAAGCCTGCCGTGCGCATTTGAGACCAGCTTCACGCATTTTCATCCTTGAGCGGCTTGGGGTGACGTGGCGGTACTGAAGGACGGCGATGGCTTTGCAGAGGTGGCTGGCCACGGAAGGGCTGCAGCAAGCGTGGCCGGTTCGCCTCAGGTCGAACTCGCGAAGTTGAGACGCGATGTGCCACCGCCTCTGCCGCGCCAGGCCAGCGCGCATGAGCACCCATCCACTCGTCTTCCCCGTCGTGTCGACGGGCACCGGGCGGCGGCAGGGCGGCGCGGCAAAGTACGGGAAACGATCATCACCCCATCGGGACGCGATCTTCTCGACCCCCATTGCCCTCCTGGTCAGCCCAACTCGTGAACACTCCACCCGGAGCCGTTCTTGAGACGGCTGGACTGAAGTTAACGGGATCTCGTCTGATCGAGATCAGGTGGGATCTTGTCGTTTCGAGAGGTTCAGAATCAGGTTCTTCCTGGTTTGGGAGTCGCGGAGCAGGTGTCCGGGAAGGCCCGGGTGGTGTCAGGCCGCTGGTCGAGGTCCACGTTCGCGTCGCTGGGCATGCAGACGCCGACTCCGGGCTGTGTGCTGCGACAAGGTGATCTGAAGTGCGGGTTAGGGGGCCGGTGGCGGTCGGCTCCGGCCCGGGAACGGCGTGTGGCCGATGTGCGCCGCAGGTCGCTACCGCTAATTTCTGCACTCAGCCTCCTCGAAGGCCTCTCCACCGGCCCCACATCGGTGATGACGGTCTTGGCCCTGCTGCCGTTGCGGGAGTTCCCCGCACCGCGACCGGCCGGATCGTGTCGTGCCGACTCCAGCACGAGCTTGGTCAGGCGGCCCAGCAGCCCGTTCTCACCCCCCAACTCCAGGCCCTCGGCGCGGGCCT
>NZ_JBFAIA010000346.1:0-2612 GCF_040654455.1 Nonomuraea sp. NPDC050691 | reverse complement strand
CCGGCGCATGGTCTCGACCTCGCGGGTGAGCCGGTCGCGAGCCTTGAGGTCGGCGGCCACGTGCGGGTGGAGGACCTTGATGGCGACCTCGGGCGCCGAAGCCGCCCTCGGTGGCGTCGCTGCGGATGGTGGCCCAGAACTCCTCGTCGTCCGCGTCGGTCGTCGGGTTGCCCCACTCGTCCACGCCGCGCTTGCCACGCTGCCCGGTGCGCACCGGTTTGGGCTTGACCTCGTCGATGGGGCTGAAGTCGGGGCTGAAGTTGGCCATGCGGGGCTCGTGGGCCGCGAACTCGTCCGTGGACCGAGCGTGGGTCTGCTCTTCCTTCTCGATCATCTGCTTCAGCCGCTCCGGGGGGAGCGAGCTCTCCCGCCGGCTCATCGAACGCATGCCCAGTGCCACGACAGCGATTACGAGGAGCACGACAGCGACCAAGCTGACTACGACCGCGATCATTGCACCACCCTCAAAGCCATGGCCTCCCTGTGGCGCCGGTGAGGTCGCGCGGCCATCGACGCGACCTTCCCCCATTGATCACCAGCGACTGACAATTGGATCTGATTGTGTCGGACCACTGCGAGCGTTGTCACACCCTAAGCGAAGAATTGGTAACGATTACTACAGCGGGTGTTTGGAGTCTCACTCGATGTTCACCGCCGTCAGCCGGCCACGGGCGATGGTCTTGTCGGCGATCTCCTTCAAGATCTTCGGGAGGGGGTCGCCCTCCTTGGCCTGCACCTTGCCCTGCAGCGTGTAGACCGTGAAGCGGTAGCTCACGCCGCGCGTGCACGGGGGCTGGTAGCCGATCTTGCCGTTGGTCGCCCGGGCCTGGCTGGAGCCGTCCGGAGGGGTCTCCGACGCTCCGGGGCCGAGTTCGGTGGTGGTCGCGGGGATGTTGTACAACACCCACTGCACGCCCGAATCCGACTGTGTGTGGGAGTCGACCACGATCGCGATCGACTTCGCCTGGGGGAGCGGCTCGCTGGACCAGCGCAGCGGCGGGCTGCCCTGGGTGCCCTCGCACGAGTACTCGCGCGGCAGCGGCTCGCCCTCGCGCAGCTCGGGGCTGGAGACGTTGATCTGCGCGATCTCCTTGGCCTCCGATCTGCCCACCAGGAAGGTGGCGCCGCATCCCGACAAGGCGAGCATGGCCGTCACCGCTGTCACAGTGGCGACGACGGATCCCATGCGTCCAGTCGTGTTACACAGCCCCATGTCGCATGATGCTACGCGGCCATGAGGCGTGCGCCGACCGTTTCGCGAAGGTCGGTGAATGGTAAAGAGACCCAAAGGGGCCAGAAACCCGACATCAAGACCGTGTATCCGCAGGCGAGCACCGCCCTCGCTTCCCGGCCGCCCGCCGCACGTCGGATCGCGGGCGGCGGAGCCGCGCGCGGGGGAGGCCGGAGGGGGAGCGGGGAGAGATCGCCGGGGTGCGGCGCGGCTTAAGCTGGTTTGCGTGACCGCAACTGGCCCGCTCCGGGATCCGGCGCACCGCGTCTCGCCCAAGGCCGTCCGGCTCTGGCTGATGGAGGCGCTGATCGCCTTCGTGCTGCTGGTCGGCGGCTCGTACCTGGCCGGAGGATGGGTCGGCGGGAGCGGGTGGCCGTGGGTGCCCGGCTGGTTCGCGGCCCGGCCCTGGCTGCTGCCGGTCGCCGTGGGCGTGCTGACGACACCGTTCCTGGTGGCGGAGCCGTTCGTCCGCTACGCCGTGCACCGCTGGGAGCTGTCCGGGGACGTGGTGTACGCGCGGACCGGGTTCCTGACCAGGGAGTGGGTGTTCGTGCCGGTGAGCCGCATCCAGACGGTCGACAAGGCCCAGGGCTGGCTGGAGCGGGCGCTCGGGCTGGCGACGCTGGAGATCCGCACCGCCTCGCACGCGGGCTCGTCCACCATCAAGGGACTCGACTACGGTGTGGCGGCGGGGCTGGCCGAGCGGCTGGCGCACCGCGCCGAGGAGCTCAGGGACGACGCCACATGACCCATCCCGCCCAGCCGCCCCAGGACCACGCGCCGCTGGGAGCCGGTCCGGCGCCAGGCGGGCCGGCGCTGCCCGGGCGCGGGCCGGTCGCGCCGTTGCGGCTCAGCCCCAAGGTGCTGCTCATCGATCCCGTCCGGATGCTGCCGTCCCTGCTGCTGCCGCTGGTCGGCGTGCTGTTCGTGGGCGGCTTCTCCGGCCGCTCGTACGTCTGGGCGGCCGTCGGCCTCGCCGGCACCGTCGCGTTCGCCGTCGTCAGGTGGGCCACGCTCACGTACGAGGTGCTGGGCGACCGGCTGGAGATCAGACGCTCGCTCGTCAGCCGCTCCGTGCGCACCATCCCGCTCGAACGCATCCGCGGCGTCGACGTGTCCACCCCGCCTCTGCACCGGGTCCTCGGCCTCACCGTGCTCAAGATCGACACAGGGGCGAGCGGCGGCGACGAGGAGGGCAGGCTCGACGGCGTCACGCTCAAGGAGGCCGAACGGCTCAAGGCCGTCCTGCTGCGCCGGGCCGGCGCCGCGGAGGCCCCCGTCCCGGCCGGCCCCGCCAGTACGAGAAGACGTTCGCGCACGAGTGGCAGCACCTGGCCCACTACTACACCGACCCCCTCGAGACCACCTGGATGAACGAGGG
>NZ_JBFAIA010000345.1:0-2640 GCF_040654455.1 Nonomuraea sp. NPDC050691 | reverse complement strand
GCGGCCAGGCGCCGCCCCAGCGGCAGGTTCACGCGCCCGAGCCCGCCGGGACGGACACCCGCACGGGGATCTGGAGCAGGCCGGACAGCCGGTTCAGCGCCGCCGGGACCACCCAGTAGTACACCCACGTGCCGCGCCGCTCGGAGCCGACCAGACCGGCCTCGCGCAGCACCTTGAGGTGGTGGGAGATGGTCGGCTGGGACACGTCGAACGGCCCGGTCAGATCACACACGCACGCCTCCCCACCCTCGTGCGAGGCGATCAGGGACAGCAGCCGCAACCGGACCGGATCGGACAGCGCCTTGAACATCCGCGCCAGCTCGGCCGCGTCGTCCTCGGCCAGCGGCTCGCGGACCATCGGCGCGCAGCAGCCCGCGTCGGCGGGGAACACCGGCAACATCTGCTTCGACATACGTCTATGTTGACAGCCGTCTAATCGCGATGGCAACCTCCCTTATATCGACGCCTGTCGATATAGCCGCTTCCGATGGGAGATCACCATGTCCCGCGTTCAACTCGCCCTGCGCGTCGGCGACCTGGAAGGCTCGATCGCCTTCTACGCCAGACTGTTCGGCGTCGAGCCGGCCAAGCGCCGCCCCGGCTACGCCAACTTCGCCATCGCCGAGCCCCCGCTCAAGCTCGTGCTCCTGGAGGGCGAGCCGGGACAGGAGACCGTCATGGACCACCTCGGCGTCGAGGTCTCCTCGAGCGACGACGTCAACGCCGCCACCGAGCGGCTCAAGCAGGCCGGCCTGGCCACCTTCGCCGAGAACGACACCTCCTGCTGCTACGCCCTGCAGGACAAGGTGTGGGTGCGTGGCCCCGGCGCCGAGCCCTGGGAGGTGTATGTGGTCAAGGCCGACGCCGACACCCTCGGCAAGTCAGCGACCACCACCGAGGCCGCCGCACCGTGCGCCTGCGGCCCGGCCGAGGGGCAGGCCGACGACCAGAACGCGCCGGCCGCCACCGGAGCCGGCTGCTGCTGACCGGGCCCGCCCGGGGACGCGATCAGGCCCCGCCGCATGCCGCAGCGGGGCCTTGCGCTGTGCCGACAGAAGGCACTCCGCGGGGCCTCCGGAGTTACTTGCGGGAGCGTTGGTTCATGCAGATGGGGGATGACTGCCCGTAACGACCCCTTTGCCTGCACGTATGCCTCAATCCTGGGAGGGGTCCCAGTGGCAATCGCGGAAAATCCAACGGATATGGGCCTGACCTGTATGGATAGGCTCTGGGCCCGCCGTCCTATGATCGGGTTTCTCAAGGAGTTCCCGCAGGTCAGCAGCAACACCGTTGGATTCTGCTCCATTGCTACTGGGACCCCGGCCTGGGCCGCGATCAGCCGGGCATTGGCCGCGGCGATCGTCTCGCCGCGCAGGTAGCCCTGGTCGACCTGCTGCAGCCGGGCCCTCGTCAGCAACGCCTGAGCCGTCGCCCCATCTGCAGTTGCATACGCGAGCTCACCATTCCTGGACCTCTTCAGGATGTTTGGATCTTCGGATTCGCCGCTACGAACCGATGCGATCTCCGAGCCGATGCCACAGGCCGGGCCGTCCCTGGCCGTGAGAACTGGTTCCGGCCCCGGCGGCCGGCCGAAGGAGCAGCACGAGGGCGAGTGCCCCCGCAGTCAGCAGGCCGCCGGCGAGGAAGGCGCCGCGTACCCCCAGGAGAGGCAGGACGACTCCGCCGGCGAGGGCGCCCGCGGCCACGCCCACGTTGAAGGCAGCCGAGTTCGCGGCGAGGGCGATCTCCGTCCTGCCCGGCGCCACCCGCAGGACCTGGTTCTGGGTGGCCATGAAGACCGGTCCCACCGAGGCTCCGAGCAGCGCCAGCATAGTGACCGCCACGACCTGCAGGTGACCGGCGGCGGACAACGCGAGCAGCGCCACTGCCTGCCCGGCCACCGGGACCGCCAGCGTCGCGAGGGGGAAGCGGTCGAGCAGCGGCCCGGTCAGGGTGACCGCCGCCACCCCCGCGACGCCGAACACGAACAGGAGCGCGCTGACCGAGTCACCGGTGAAGCCGCTCGCTTCTGCGAGGAACGTCACGACGTACGTGAATGCCGCGAACGCTCCGGTCACCGAGAGAGCTGTGATCGCCAGAACGATCGCGAACCGGCGAGGGTCAGGGGTGACACCGCGGGCTGCGTGCCCCTCCTCGGGACGCGAGGCCGGCAGCAGGACGGCGACGATGACGAGCGAGACGAGGGCGAGCCCGCCCAGCACCAGGAAAGGGGCCTGCCAGCCGGCGTGCCGTCCCAGCCAGGTGCCTGCCGGGACGCCGAGCACCGAGGCGAGTGAACCGCCGAGGGACAGCACGCCGATGACCCGGCCGCGCATCCGCGGGGCGAACAGTCCCACCGCCACCGGTCCCATCACCGCCCAAAAGAGCGCCTGGGAGGACGCGGTCGCCACCCGGGCTGCCAGCAGCACCCCGTAGGAGGACGCCAGCGTCGGCACCAGGCTCGCGAGGAAGAGGACGGCCAGCAGGCCGGAGAGCAGATACCGGCGAGCGATCCGGCGGGTGAGCCGCGCGATGGGCAGGGAAAGGACCGCCACCGTCAGGCCGTACCACGTCACCAGGTAGCCGATGGCCGACGGCGACACGCGCAGGTCCGCGGAGACGAGTTCGAGCAGCCCGATC
>NZ_JBFAIA010000344.1:0-2661 GCF_040654455.1 Nonomuraea sp. NPDC050691 | reverse complement strand
CCGCTGCCGCTGGCCTGCGCGTGCGGTCCCAGCCGGCCGGCCCGCTGCTCGGGCGTCAGGGCGTCCGACAGCTCGGCCAGCGCCAGCGGGTTGCCCGCCGCCTCCTCGGCGACCCTGCGGCGCACCTGGAGCGGAAGGCCGGGCGCGCGGCCGGTGAGGAGCTCGCAGGCGGCCGCCTCGTCCAGCGCCGCCAGCGGCATCCGGGGGATCCCGGCCGCCTCGCCGAACCCGGCCCTCCGCGGCCTCCCTGGTACGCCGTCACCGGCGGTGAAGATCATGGCGATCCGCTCCCCGCCGAGCCTCCTGGCCGCGAAGAGCAGCGCGTCCGCCGACGCCCCGTCCAGCCGGTGCGCGTCGTCCACCACGCACAACACCGGCCGCTCGGCCGCCAGGTCCGCCAGCAGCCCCAGCACGGCCGGTCCCGCGAGCCGGGCCCGCGACCGGTCGGGCGCCTGTTCCACCGCCTCGCGCAGCGCCTCCGCCTGGGCGGCGGGCAACCGGGCGGCGCGGTCGAGGAACGGGCCGAGCAGCGGGTACAGCGCCGCGAACGGCAGCTCGCTCTCCGCCTCGATGCCCAGCGCGCGCAGCACCAGGAAGCCGGCGGGCGCGACGTGGTCCAGGAGGGCGGTCTTGCCGATGCCGGTCTCGCCCGTGACCACGACCGCCCCGCCGTGCCCCGCCCGGGCGGAGGCCAGCAGCGCGTCGATCCGGGCCTGCTCGTCGGCGCGTCCGTACAGCATCCACCCTCCTGACGATCAAGTCAGGAGTCAGTATGAGACCTTGTCCACCCCCGGGTAAGGGGGCCTCCGGCGGTGCGCGTGGTCAGGGGACGAGCTGCTGCTCGCGCTGGGTGCGCCATTCGACGAGCATGACCGTGGCGTCGTCCTGGAGGCGGTCCTGCTGGTGTTCGAGGAGTGTCTGGATGAGCCGGCGCAGCGTCTCGGGCGGCGGCACGCCGTCGGCCTCGCGGCGGATGACGAAGTCCACGAACCGCTCCAGGCCGAACACCTCCCCGTCCGGGCTGCGCGCCTCGATGACCCCGTCGGTGTAGACCAGCAGCCTGTCGCCCGGTTCGAGCTGGTAGCGGGACGGCGGGTGGACGGCGCCCAGCCTGAAGCCCATGGGCGGGTCCGGCTCGGCCTTGAGCGTGGCCACCAGGCGGCCGTGGCGCAGCACCAGCGGCGGGTGGTGGCCGCGGTTGACCCACCGGAGGACACCGGTGCGCAGGTCGAGGGTGGCCAGGACCCCGGTGGCGAACTGGGTGCCGCCGAACTGTTCGAAGACGGCCGCGTCCACGGCCTCGCTGATGCCGAGCAGGTCCACGTCCTCGCGGCGGGTGTTGCGGCAGGCGCCCACCGCGATCGTGGCCGTGAGCCCCGCGGCCGTGTCGTGCCCCATGGCGTCGAACACCGCCAGGTGCAGCACGTCACCGGCCACCGCGTAGTCGAAGGCGTCCCCGCCCGCCAGGTAGGCGGGCTCCAGGGCAGCACTGACCACGACGCGCCCGGTCGCGAACGTCCGCACCGGCAGCAGGGTCCACAGCATCTCCGCCGACAGCTGCATGGGCTGGGCGCGCACGAGCCGGGCGTAGGTGTCGCTGCTGTTGCGCTTGTTGGCCACGATGAGCGCGGTCAGGGCGGCGAGCTGCGCGGCCCGCCACCGGACGCGCTCGTCGTCGCGGGGCACGGTGACAGCGAGCACGCCGAGCCGTTCGGTGCCGTCCAGCAGCGGCAGGTACATCCGGCGCGGCTCCTGCGCGGAGGGCGGCTGCGCCGCCTCGGGCTCGGCGGCGGCCGGGCCGCTGGTGGGCCTGGTCTGGACGATGTCCAGGGTGCGGAAGGCGCGTCCCGCCACGGTGGAGTCGACCCGGATGCGTTCGAACGGCGCGCCGTCCTCGTGCCGCTGGCCGGGCAGCGGGACGAGGTACTGCTGCTGCAGGTCGGCCACGTAGACGAGCACGTCGGAGAAGCCCACGTGCTCCGCGTGCCGGCCGACCAGCCAGGGCAGCTCCTCGAGCGTGGCGAGGTGGTGGGCGGCGACCAGGCCGCCCAGCATGCGCTCACCGTTGTCCCGCACGCGCTCACTCCTCGTAGTCCTTGACGTCCTTTCTACCGGTGTCCTGCGGGTTTGGCACTGATGTACGGGCCGGGCCGGACCGGTGTCCCGGTGGCCGGCGATTCACCGGAGACCGGCGCGCCGACGACACGAGTGACACGCCCGCGCTGGTGCTGGCGGGATACGTGCGCATCTCCACGATCACGTTCATCGGGGTGGCGGTGTTCGCCGGGCTGACGTACGCCATCACCACGCACCGCGGCGCCCTGCTGGTCCTGGCCGCCGGCCCGTACACCGCGCTGACCGCGATGAACATGATCGCCGGCATCGCGTGGCGGCGACGTTCGCCGTGACGGCCGCCGCGATCATGCGTACGCGGGTCCTTCCCGTGTGGATGGCCTGGTTCGCGATCGTCGTCGCGGCGCTCAAGCTGCTGACCGCGCTGGTCCGCGAGCACCTGCCTGTGCCCGCGGCGGGCGCGCGTCCGGTGATGGGGCACTAGACGGACGCGCCGGTACGGCGGGCGCGGTGGACGCGCCCAGGCGCCCGGCCCGGCGTTCCGGAGATCGGTGTCGCTCTTGCCGGTGTCCCGCGCATTGGCGTCCC
>NZ_JBFAIA010000343.1:0-2751 GCF_040654455.1 Nonomuraea sp. NPDC050691 | reverse complement strand
CACTGCCTGCAGAAGGGCGTGACCTACGACGAGCAGGTAGCCTTCCCGCCCCGTCTGAAAGCTGCGGCTTGACGCTGTAGGCAGATCGGATGTCTCTGTGGTCAGTACATCTAGTGCCGTGACCCGAAACGATCACCGGTTCGCGTGGAGTCGTCCTCGCCGGTCAAATGTGGATGACATGCGTGGTCCGGAAAACGCGACCGACCAAGCTCGACTAGCCCTTCATCCGCTGGTCGGCGAGCGGCTGGTCCAGGCGCGGGTGAGGACGGCGGCCACCGCCAGCGCGGCCAACGCCGCCACGTCGGCGAATGCGACCGAGAGCAGTTTCGGGTGCGCGCCTGCGGTCGTCGCCACCAGCACGATGAAGGACGCCTTGCCGATCACGGCGACGATCAGCACCGGCCTGCGCCAGTCCGGTGCAGCGGCCGCCCACAGGAGCGCGGCGCCGAGCAGCGCCAGCATGACCGCGCGATGCCGCAGCAGCAGCGTGCTGGTCACGTCGGCGTCCACAATTCCGTAGACGGTGGCGAGCCGGGACGGCGCCAGCGCGACGATTCCCGGTGCGAGGTTGAGCAGTCCCACGGCGACGAACAGCAGAATCCCCGTGATGCGGGCAGCGGAGCGCACCGTATCCTCCTTCACACGTTCTCGGCTTTCCGCTCAGCCTGCAGGAGACTCTGATGCCGGCGCTTCCACCAACCCGTCGCGCCGCCGCCGGGGCCGTGGTGTGGTTGTGGCCGGGCCGCGCCCTGTACGCCGGGCCGTCCCTGCGGCTGGGACCGCACTCCGGCGCGGTCGCGTGCCTGGCCGTGGGCGTGGACGCGCCCTTCAGCGTCCACCCGACAAGCGGTGGCGAACTGCGGGCACGCACCGCGCTCCTCGCCCCTCGTGTACGCCACCAGCTCACGGCGTCCGGCGACCGCATGGTGTTCCTCTGCCTCGACCCCGGCTCCGCGGACGACCGGGCGTGCCGCACCGGCTTCGCCACCAGCCGCGAGAAGATCCTGGTTGGGCACCGGCACGAGGACGACCTGCTCGCCCAGGCGCCGGACCCGACGACGGTGGACGAGGCAGCCCAGCATGCCTCCCGCGCCGCACGATGAGCTGCAGCTTCTGTCCTTCTTGGTCCGTGAGCCTGCGGACCTTGACCGGTTGCTTCACCCTGCCTCCTTAGCGCTGATCGAACGTGATCAGCACCATCCAACTGGGCGCACCGTCCTGCGCGCTGAACCCGGTGATCATTTCCGGTCACGGCACCGGCCGACAGATGTCCTGGACCGGCAGGTCTCCGGGGCCCGGCCTTCGGCCAAGGCAGGACGCGGCCGTGACGTGGCGGGAAGAGGCGTCGCGGGCGCGTGGTTGGAAGGGGGCGTGGACGAGATCGACGTCGTGGTCATCGGCGCCGGGCAGGCGGGCCTGTCCAGCGCGTACTTCCTGCGCCGCTTCGGCCTGGACCCCCTGGTCCTGGACGCCGCGGAGGGGCCCGGTGGGGCGTGGCGGCACCGGTCGCCGACGCTGACCATGGACAAGGTCCACGGCGTGTTCGACCTGCCGGGCAGCAGGCGGGACCAGGAGGCCGACGGTGACCCCCCGGCCGCCGCCGTGGTGCCCGCCTACTACGCCTCCTACGAGCGCGATCTCGGCCTGGAGGTGCTCCGCCCGGCCGTGGTGTCCGCCGTCACGCGCGGCCCCGGCCAGCGGCTGACCGTCACCTCCGGCGCGGGGGAGTGGGCGGCACGCGCCGTGGTCAACGCCACGGGCACCTGGACCCGTCCCCACTGGCCGTACTATCCGGGCGCCCGCGACTTCCGGGGGCGGCAGCTCCACTACGCCGCCTACCGCGGGCCCGAGGAGTTCCGCGGCCGGCGGGTCGTCGTGGTGGGCGGCGGCAACTCCGCCGCCCACGTCCTGTCGGAGCTGGCCGGCGTCGCGGCGGGCACGCTGTGGGTGACCCGCCGCCCGCCGGTCTTCCGCGGGGACGACTTCGGCGAGAGCGCGCGCCGGGAGGCGGTCGCCCTGGTCGAGCAGCGGGTACGCGCGGGGCTGCCGCCGCAGAGCGTCGTCGCCGTGACCGGCCTCGGTTACACCACGGTCGTCCGTGAGGCCATGGAGAAGGGCGCATTGGAACGGCTGCCGATGTTCGCCCGGCTCACCCCCGGCGGCGTCGCGTGGGCCGACGGCACCGAGGCCGCGGCCGACACCGTCGTCTGGGCCACCGGGTTCCGCTCGGCGCTGAGCCACCTCGCGCCGCTCCACCTGCGCGAACCGGGCGGCGGGATCGCGGTGGACGGCACCCGGGTGCTCGCCGAGCCCCGGCTGCAGCTCGTCGGCTACGGCCCCTCGGCGAGCACGATCGGCGCCAACCGCGCGGGCCGTACCGCCGCCCGCAATGTGCGCCGCCTGCTCGCCACCGCCGCCGAGGCGGCCTGAGGCAGCACGGGGCGGTTCGCGCAAGGGGACATGCCGATCCTGTACGGGGTGCGGTGGCGGCGGGTTCGTGTCTCGACACGCCGCGTCACTGAAGGGTAACGTCCCGACATAAGGATCTTTATCCCCTTAAAGCGGCGTTTCTCGGGTTTTCCCTGGGCAGGAGGTGCACCGCCATCGTGACGGAGCCGACGGACGAGGCCGCACCGCACCGCCAACCCGGGCCCGAGGCCGCGCTCCCGTCCAACCCGCCGGGTGCGCCCGCGGCGGGGCGGCGTGACCCGTTCCAGCCCGCGCTGAGTCCCGCGGCCCGGCGGGCGGTCG
>NZ_JBFAIA010000342.1:0-2798 GCF_040654455.1 Nonomuraea sp. NPDC050691 | reverse complement strand
CGGCCGTCCCGCCGCCCGCGGCGCCGGGCGCTCAGGCGGACGTCCCAGGCGGACGTCCCAGGCGGACGTCCCAGGCGGACGTCCCAGGCGGACGTCCCAGGCGGACGTCCCAGGCGGACGTCCCAGGCGGGCGCCTCAGGCGGACGCCGAGGACAGCGCGCCGTGCGGGTCGAGCACGTACTTGCGCGCCGCGCCCTCGTCGAACTCGTGGTAGCCCCGAGGGGCGTCGTCCAGCGAGATCGGCGTGGCGTTGACCGCCTTGGCGATCTGCACCCGGTCGTGCAGGATCGCCATCATGAGCCGGCGGTTGTACCGCATGACCGGGCACTGGCCGGTGACGAAGCTGTGCGACTTCGCCCAGCCGAGGCCGATCCGGATCGACAGCGAGCCCTGCTTGGCCGCCTCGTCCGACGCCCCCGGGTCACCGGTGACGTAGAGCCCCGGGATGCCGAGCGCGCCGCCCGCCCGGGTCACGTCCATCAGCGAGTTGAGGACCGTGGCGGGCCGCTCCACCTCCGCCTCGTGCCCGTGGCCGCGCGCCTCGAAGCCGACGGCGTCGACGGCGCAGTCCACCTCGGGCGTGCCGAGGATGTGCTCGATCTGGTCCTTCGGCTCCCCCAGGGCCACGTTGATCGTCTCGCAGCCGAAGCTGTGCGCCTGGTCGAGGCGTTCCTTGTTCAGGTCGGCGACGATGACGACGGCGGCGCCGAGCAGGTGCGCCGAGCAGGCGGCGGCCAGCCCGACCGGCCCCGCGCCCGCGATGTAGACGGTCGAGCCCGTCGTGACGCCCGCGCTGACGCAGCCGTGGTACCCCGTCGGGAAGATGTCCGCGAGCATGGCCAGGTCGAGGATCTTCTCCATCGCCCGTTCCCTGTCCGGGAACACCAGCAGGTTCCAGTCCGCGTACGGCACCAGGACGTACTCCGACTGGCCGCCGACCCAGCCGCCCATGTCGACGTAGCCGTAGGCCGAGCCGGGCCGGTCCGGGTTGACGTTCTCACAGACGCCGGTCTTGCCCTCCTTGCAGTTGCGGCAGCGGCCGCAGGCGATGTTGAACGGCACGGACACGAGGTCGCCGGTCTTGACGTACTCCACGTCCGGGCCGGTCTCCACCACCTCACCGGTGATCTCGTGGCCGAGGATCAGCCCCGCCGGGGCCGTGGTGCGGCCGCGGACCATGTGCTGGTCGCTTCCGCAGATGTTCGTCGCGACGGTCTTCAGGATCGCCGCGTGGGGCAGCTTGCGGCCCACGTTGGCCGGGTTGACCCCTGGGCCGTCCATGAGTTCGAACGTGGGATAGTCGGTCTCGCGTACCTCGACCCTGCCTGGACCCTCGTATGCGACGCCTCTGTTACCAGGCATGACGAGCCCCCTCCCTGACGCGAAGTGACGGATGGTCGTACGTTGTTCCGGGTGGGCATCACCTCCTGTGTCCGTGACGCCGGCGGCGGCGCGCGCCGCGGCCGACGCGGTCGCCGATGTGCTCGTCCTGCGGGCGGCGCGCCGCCGGGACGTCCCCGGCAGTCCCCTTCGCCGGGACGTCCCCGGCAACGCCCTCCACCGGGACGCGGCGCGGCTCCCCCGCCCCGCCCGACTCCTCGGTGGCGTACGCGCCGGGCGTGCGGCTGCCGGCGATCTCCCCGGCCGTCCCCTGCTCGGCCTCCTCCGGCACCTCGCGGGCCGGGCGCGCCACCAGCTCGTAGACGAGCACGGCGAGCACGGCCCCGGCGATCGGGCCGGCCACGTACACGCCGTACTCCTCCCAGGGCGCGTCACCGCCGAACACGGTGGTCGTCAGGTACGGCCCGAAGGTGCGGGCCGGGTTGATCGCGCCGCCCGTCAGCGGGCCGATGACGAAGATCTCGCACGCGACCGCCAGACCGATCATGAAACCCGCCCAGCCGGCCGGTGCCCGCCGGTCCACGGCCAGCGCCATGATGGTGATCAGCAGCAGGAACGTGCCGAGCGCCTCCAGCAGGATCCCCTGCCCGTAGCTCACCTCCGGTCCGAGGATGGTCTGGCCCGTGCCGAAGTCCGCCGCCGCCCGCCGTCCGAAGCCGCCCACGATGAGCAGGCCCCCGGCGAACGCCCCGACGAGCTGCGCCCCGATGTAGAACGGCACCTCCCGCCACGGGAACCTGCCGCCGGCGGCGAGGGCGACGGTGACGGCCGGGTTGATGTGGGCGCCCGAGGTGGTGCCGAAGGCGTAGATGACGAGCGCGACCACCAGGCCGAAGGACAACGAGATGAACCCGAGGGCGGCATAGGTGAGCTCGCCCTTACCCATGATCAGTGCCGCGACCACCGAACCGGCTCCGAACAGCACCAGCAGCAGCGTTCCGATGGCTTCCGCGGCGAGTCGCCGCGGCAGGTCTCCAACCATCGCGACCCCCGATGACGATGGTTCAAGTCCCCTGAGGTCTGTCCCTCAGGTTGCCCCCACAGAGTCCGAATCTATACCCGAATACCGCCTCTGAAGTGCTCAAATGTGTGCGAGATAGGTTAAATACGGCGGCGAGTCCCGTTGACCAGACGGCGGCCGGCCCCGTTCACGGTGCCTGGTTCCCCTTTACGGTGCCTGGTCCCGTTCACGGCGGCTGGTCCCGTCGCACCAGACGGCGACGCGCGTCGTCCAGCCGCTCGGTGAGCCCGGCCCGGTCGAGGTGTTCGAGCAGCGGAACGGCCACCCTACGGCTGGTGCCCAGGGCCTGCCTGGCCTGGCTGACCGTGAACGGCTGCGGCAGGCGGCGCAGCAGCTCAGCCGCCCGCTGGTCGGCGCCCGGGAGCAGCACGACCCC
>NZ_JBFAIA010000341.1:0-2848 GCF_040654455.1 Nonomuraea sp. NPDC050691 | reverse complement strand
CAACGTCCGGTTCTTCGACTACCTGGAGGACGCCCGGCTCGGCATGCTGCACATCGACCCGTACCGGGCGGGTGACGCGCCGTTCAAGGGCCTCGGCTGCACCTCGACGACGGCGCGGTCGAGGCCATCGTGACGCGCCGCAAGTCGCTGCTGCCGGCCGGGGTCACCTCAGTGGAGGGGGAGTTCGCCGCGGGCGACCCCGTGGACCTGTGCGCGCCACGTGGCGCGGTGGTGGCGCGCGGGCTGGTCAACTTCGACGCGGGGGAGATCCCCGGCCTGCTCGGCCGGTCCACGCGGGAGCTGGCCAGCGAGCTGGGTCCGGAATATGAACGCGAGCTGATCCACCGCGACGACATCGTCATACTGGAGTCTCACGGCTGACCCGCCGTCGCCCGGCCGCGAACCGCGACGGGGGAAGCGGGTCCACGGGAGCGGCGCCGCCCCCTGAGCCGGCACGACAATCCGGCACGACAACGAGGAGCGTGTGATGTCCGAGGAGTTCCTGAAGGTCGCCCGCGCGGCACGAGAGGCCGCCGCCGAGCTGGCCCCGCTGCCGCGGGCGCCGAAGGACCGGGCGTTGCGCGCCGTCGCCGACGCCCTGGAGGCCCACGCCGCCGAGATCGTCGAGGCCAACGCCGAGGACGTCGAGCGGGCCCGCGAGCAGGGCACCTCGGAGGCGATGATCGACCGGCTGCGGCTCGACGAGGGCAGGATCCGGTCCGTGGCCGACGCGGTGCGGCAGGTCGCCGACCTGCCCGACCCGGTCGGCGAGGTCGTGCGCGGCTCCACCCTGCCCAACGGCCTGGAGCTGCGGCAGCTCCGGGTGCCGCTCGGCGTCATCGGCATCATCTACGAGGGCCGCCCCAACGTGACCGTCGACGCGGCGGCGCTCTGCCTCAAGAGCGGCAACGCGGTGCTGCTGCGCGGCTCGTCCAGCGCCTACTCCTCCAACACCGCTCTCGTGCGGGTCATGCAGGAGGCGCTGGCGGCGACCGAGGTGCCGGCCGGCGCCGTGCAGCTCGTGCCCGGCCTCACGCGCGACTCGGTCAAGGAGCTGATGCGGGCGCGCGGGCTGGTGGACGTGCTCATCCCGCGCGGCGGCGCCTCGCTGATCAACTCGGTGGTCGAGGAGTCCACGGTGCCGGTCATCGAGACCGGGGTGGGCAACTGCCACGTGTACGTGGACGCCGAGGCCGACCCGGAGCTGGCCCTGGAGATCCTGGTCAACTCCAAGGCGCAGCGTCCGTCGGTGTGCAACGCGGCCGAGACGTTCCTGGTCCACGCCGGCATCGCCGAGACGTTCGTGCCCATGGCGCTGCGGGCGCTCAAGGAGGCCGGCGTGACGGTCCACGGCGACGAGCGGATCGCCCGGTTCGGCGAGGTCGTGCCCGCCACCGACGACGACTTCCGCGCCGAGTACCTCTCGCTGGACATCGCCGCGGCCGTCGTCGACTCGCTGGAGGACGCGGTGTCCCACATCCGCGCGTACGGCTCGGGCCACACCGACGCGATCGTCACCCGCTCGCAGGGGGCGGCGCGCCGGTTCGTGTCGCTGGTCGACTCGGCGGCCGTGGCGGTCAACGCCTCCACCCGGTTCACCGACGGAGGCGAGTTCGGGTTCGGCGCGGAGATCGGCATCTCCACGCAGAAGCTGCACGCGCGCGGTCCGATGGGGCTTCCGGAGCTGACCTCCACCAAGTGGGTCTACACCGGCGAGGGGCAGCTGCGCACCTCCGAGGGCACGGTCATCGCCGGGTCGGGCCGCTGACCCGACACGGCAGGCGGCGGCGTGCCGGTGTTACCCTTCGCGGCCTACGCGGCTTCCGGTGACCGTGCGTCCGCGGCTCCCGGTGAGCGCGGGGTCGCGGTTGCCGGTGAGCGCGGCGTCGCGGTTCCCGGTGGGCGCGGGGGCGCGCGTGTCGTGCGCGGCAAGCGAAAGTCTCGGCGCGCCTCGGACATCCCCGGCCCTTCCGGCGCTAGGGTTGTGCCCCTTATGGGCGTGCCGGGCAGGGAGGGACGGTGAGCAAGCTCGGCAAGGTCGGGCCGTATACCTTGCTCGAGCGGCTCGGCCGGGGTGGCATGGGCGAGGTCTACCTCGCCGGCTCCCGGCGCGGCGAGCGAGTCGCACTGAAGGTGCTGCACGAGCTCGCGCAGGATGATTCGTCCAGGATTCGGCTGGAACGCGAAGTTCGTGCGCTCCGCCGGGTCGAGAGCCCGTACGTGGCCAAGGTGCTCGACGCCGACCTCGACTGCGCCCGGCCGTACCTCGTCATGGAGAACATCGAGGGCGTCACGCTCCTCGACCGCGTCCGACAGGACGGGCCGCTCGACATGGCGCACCTCGTGGACATGGCGCAGGGCATCGCCGCCGCCCTGGCGATCATCCACGCCGCCGGGGTGGTCCACCGCGACCTGAAGCCCGCCAACATCATCATGGGCGCCGAGGGCCCGGTCCTCATCGACTTCGGCATCGCGCAGGTGCACGACGCCACCCGGCTCACCATGACCGGCACGTTCCTCGGCACCCCCGGCTACACCGCGCCGGAGGTCTTCGCCGACGAGCCGGTCGAGTCGCCGGCCGACATCCACGCCTGGGCGGCGACGGTGGCGTTCGCGGCGACGGGACGCCCGGCCTTCGGGCGTGGCACGCCCGAGGCGCAGATGTACGCGGTGCTGAACGGCCAGGCCGACCTCAAGGGCGTGCCCGTGGCGCTGCTGCCGCTGGTGCGCGCGGCGCTCAACCGCGAGCCCGCCAAGCGGCCCACGGCCGCGCTGCTGGCCGACCGGCTGTCGCGGTGGTGGTAGTCCAGCTGCCCGGGCGTCCTGAACAGGAACAGCGCCCGGGCGC
>NZ_JBFAIA010000340.1:0-2962 GCF_040654455.1 Nonomuraea sp. NPDC050691 | reverse complement strand
GCCCGTAGGCGCGGCTGACCGTCTGCTCGACGGCGTTGCCCTCGGCGTCGGTTACCCCGACGCCGACGCCGCGCTGGTCGTCCACCCCTCCGGCGCGCGGCAGCCCGTCGCCCGCCCGCCAGCCCGGCCACGACGACGAGCGGCTGATCGCCCTCCTGGTGGCGGGCCTGACCGACGAGGCCATCGCCCGCCAGCTCGGCATCGGCTACCGCACGGCCGAGCGCCGCATCGCGGACCTGATGAGCAGGCTCGGCGCGCACACCCGTTTCCAGGCGGGCGTCCAGGCCGCGTTCCTCCACCCGCCCCCCTCGGAATGACCCCGCCCGGCCCGCATCCTGCGAAGTCGCGCGTGGCGCGAGCCCGGGCGGTCTAGCATCCCGTGAGGTGAGCACGGACCCCGACTTGCGCACAGCGCTGGACCACCTCTACGCGACCTTCTCCCGGCACCCCCTCCCGGAGGACACCGTCGCCTGCGACCACTGCGTCTCCCCGGAACAGGTACGGGCCGCGCGAACGGGGCCGCTGCGCTCCCTCAGCGCGGAAGCCCTCGAACCGTACGCGTGGAACCACTCGACGTGGGGCGACGAGGCCGACTTCAAGCACTATCTCCCGCGCCTCCTGGAGCTGCTGATCACCGAGGAGATGGACGGCTGGTTCGTCGGGCCGATCCTGGCGGGCCGGACGGCGACGCACTGGGGGAGCTGGCCGGACGACGAGAGGGGCGCCGTCGTGGCGGCCGTCGGCGCGTGGTGGCGCGAGACGCTGAGCGCCTATCCCCGCGAGCTCGACGCCGAGCAGCTGCTGGAGATCATCGGCTCCGAGTTCCGCCTGGACCCGGCCCCGTACCTGGCGGTGTGGGAGGAGAGGGCCGGTGAGGAGGCGGCGGCCCGGCACCTGGCCGCCCTCGTGCGGGACTGGCGCAGCCGGGTGGTCAGCGGGAACGCGTGGTACGCCGTCGTGGACGCGTGGGTCGCCGGCCCCGCGCCGGTGCGCCTGCTCAGGGAGGGCCTGGCCGGCACGCGCTCGCCCCGGGCCGAGCGGGAGCTGCGCAACGCCCTGGAGCTGTGGGATGAGCTCCATCCGGCTCGCTGACCGAGGGTTTCTGTCGGTGGCGCCTGCCAGACTCGGCGGTCATGAGCGACAGCATGGGCGGTCCCCGGGCCGTGGACGTGAGCCTGCGGGACGTGGTGGACGACGACCTGGAGACCTTCTTCGAACAGGAGCAGGACCCGGAGGCTTCCCGGCGCTCCAGGTTTGCGGCCCGCGAGCGTGACCGGTTCATGACCCATTGGCGCATCGCGATCCTGGCCGATCCCACTGTCTTCGTCCAGGCGGTCGTCGTGGACGGCGAGCTCGCGGGCAACCTCGTCGCCTGGTGGGAGGGGGAGCGGCGCTTCCTCGGCTACTGGTTCGGCCGCGCGTTCTGGGGGCGCGGCGTCGGCACCCGGGCGCTGACCCTGTTCCTGCGCGCCGAGAAGGCCCGCCCCCTGTACGCCGACCCGTTCAGCGGCAACACCGGGTCGGTGCGGCTGCTGGAGAGGTGCGGGTTCCGGCGCGAGGGCACGGTCATGCACGGCGAGGACGAGCACATCATGTTCGTGCTCGACGAGCGCTAGGGGGCCGGACAGGTCCGGCGCGCCACTCCGAGCCCGGCTATCGTGTTGCCCGATCATGAGCGGAGACGGGCAGGGCGATGGGTGACGGGCAGGAATTGCGGTACGAGCGGCCAGGCTTCGGGGCCGTGGCCGAGATGCTGGATGATCTGGCGGGGGGACTGGGAAGCCTCGCCTACGGAGGCTACAGGTTCGCGCTGCCGAGCATGGCGCTCGGGGCGGCGGCGGAGTGGCCGGCCCGGTACGACTACGGCCAGATCTGGGACGGGCTGCGTGAGGAGTTCCTCCGCGGCAGCCGCGAGGGCGCCGAGCTGGCTGAGCGCCTGAGGCGGACCCGTGACGGCTACGACCGCGCGGAGGACGCCGGCACGACCATGAGCGTGGCCCTGGGCCGCGTCATCGCAGCGGTGCGGGAGGCCCAGGCGGCGCCGTCAGCCTTGCCCCCCGCCCCTCCCGAGAAGTACGACCCCTTGGGCCTGGATGACGAACCCTTCCCGTGGCTGGCCTACAGCGGACTCCCCGTCGTGGCGGCCGGCAGCGTGGGGCGGACGCACGCCGGGTTCATGGCGAAAGACCTCGCGAAGCACGAGGCCTGGCAGCGTGCGCGCATAGCCGGGCGCGTCCGGGAAATCAAGTCGTATGCCCCCTCCTTCGCCGAGGTGTACAAGGGGGAGGAGCTCAGCCGGCTCGCCAAGGCCACGGAGGGCACGCGTCTGAACATCGCCACGGTCAAGGCGTTCTCCTGGACGGTCGTGGCCGCGGGACTCGCCTGGCTGGCTGTGGTCGTGCCCTCGGACGAGGACATCGACCGTGCCATCGCCGGCTGGACCGACGTCGCCGACCGGTGCGGCGAGTTGTTCGGCCACGACACCGGCCCCGTGCGCGAGGCCATCGCGGCCGCCTGGGCGGGGCCCGCGATGGAGGCCGCCGACGCCCGGCTGGTCGAGTTCATCGCCGCGGGCGTCCACGTGGCCGACCGGACCCGCCGGCTCGCCCAGGCCCTGATCCGGACAGTGCGGGACCTGGACCGGATCTTCATGGCCGTGCTGATCTTCTCGGGCGCGAGCGCGGCGGCCATCGCGGGCTTGGGGATCGCGGCGCGCTTCAACCCGGCGCTGCGTCCCGCGGTGGAGTTCCTGGGCACCAGGCTCGGCACCGTGGTGGTGCTCTGCGCCAACCTGGCGCCGGCCGTGGCCGCCTTCGCCGTCGCCTGGTACCGGGTCGCCGACGCCAACGCGCCCACCAGGATCGGCGACCGCGAGATCACCGGCTTCCGCCAGTCCTGAGCTCCAGGGACGAGAACCCTGGACCCAAGCCTCGCGGACGAGCCCCCGGGGCGGCTCCACGCC
>NZ_JBFAIA010000339.1:0-2975 GCF_040654455.1 Nonomuraea sp. NPDC050691 | reverse complement strand
GGCGGTCGTCGTGCGGGAGACCGCCGTGCGCGCGGGGCTGCCCGCCCACCGGGTGTCCGACGCCACCGCCCGGGTGCTCGACTCCGCCCGCCGCGTCACCGCGCACCTCGCCGCCCGCCGCGCCGAGGGACCGGACGCATCCCGCTACACGAACCCGTCCACCGGCTCGGGCGCGTTCCTCGGGGCCGAGCAGGCGCTTCTGCTGGGGCATCCGTTCCACCCCGCCCCCAAGAGCCGCGAGGAGGCGTCCGCCGGCGAGCTGGCCGCCTGCTCCCCCGAGCTGCGCGGCTCGTTCCCGCTGCACTGGTTCGCCGCCGCCCCCGGCGTCGTGACCGGCGAGAGCGCGGACGGCGACGACCCGGCGGAGCTGTGCCGGCGGATCGCCCCGGCCGGGCTGGACCTGCCGGACGGCTGGACGCCCGTGCCCGCCCACCCGTGGCAGGCGCGCGAGGTGGTGCGCCGCCCGGCGGTGGCGGCCCTCGTGGAGGCGGGCCTGCTGCGGCCGCTCGGGCCCGCCGGTCCGGCCTGGTCCCCGACCTCCTCGGTCCGAACGGTGTACCGGGCGGACGCGGAGGTGATGCTGAAGCTGTCGCTCGGCATGCGGATCACCAACTCCCGCCGCGAGAACCTGCGCGGCGAGCTGCGCCTCGGCGTGCGGGCCGCCCGCCTGCTGGCCGCCGGGCCGGCCGCGTGGCTGCGCGCCGAGCACCCCGCGTTCGGCGTCCTGCGCGACTTCGCCTGGGTGGCGGTGGACGGCGCGGGGGCCGGGGACGCGGAGACCGGCTTCGAGACCGCGATCCGCGACAACCCATTCCATGACGACACGAACGGCGCCTATGGATCATATGCGGCGAAAGGGGCGCTGTGCGTGGCCGGGCTGCTCGCCGAGCGCACCGGCCCCGGCGACGGCTCCCCGCCCCGCCACCGGGCGCTCCTGTCGGCCGCCGTGGAGCGGGCCGCCCGCGCCCGCGGCCTGTCCGTCGCCGAGGCGTCCGCGCTGTGGCTGGCGCGCTACGTCGACGTGCTCGCCGTCCCCCTCGTCCGCCTCCAGGCCAGGTACGGCGTCGCGCTCGAGCCGCACCACCAGAACACCCTGGTGGCGCTCGACGCCGACGGCCTGCCCCGGGCCGGCTGGTACCGCGACAGCCAGGGCTACTACGTGGCCGCATCCCGCGCCGGCGAGCTGGAGCGCCTGGTGCCGGGCCTGACCGACGGCGTGGACCTGGTCTTCGACGACGCGTTCGTGGACGAGCGGGTCGCGTACTACCTGGGCATCGGCAACCTGCTGGGCCTGGTCGGCGCGTTCGGCGCGCTCGGCCTGGCCGGCGAGGAGGACCTGCTCCGGGTGCTGCGCGCGGCGCTGGAGCGGCTGCGCGCGGCCGAGCCCGGCGCCAAGGGCCTGCTCGGGCTGCTGCTCGACGCCCCGGTGCTGCGCTGCAAGGGCAACCATCTCACCTGTGTGGACGGCCGCGACGAGCTCGCCGGCGACGTCCACTCCCAGTCCGTCTACATCGACCTTCCCAACCCCCTCACGGAGGTGCAGCGGTGACCGCCCCCTACGACCTGGCCGGTGTCGGCATAGGCCCGTTCAACCTGTCGCTGGCCGCGCTGTGCGACGGCGTCCCCGGCATGCGGGCCCTGTTCCTCGACGCCAAGCCGGCCTTCTCGTGGCATCCCGGCCTGCTGGTGGAGGGCACGGTGCTGCAGGTGCCGTTCCTCGCCGACCTGGTCACCATGGCCGACCCGACGAGCCCCTGGTCGTACCTCAACTACCTGCGGCGCCACGACCGGATGTTCCCGTTCTTCTTCTCCGAGCGCTTCCACATCCCGCGCCGCGAGTACGACCACTACTGCCGCTGGGTGGCCGGGCGGCTGCCGTCGTGCCGGTTCGACGCCGAGGTCACCGCGCTGCAGTGGGACGGCGCGGCCGGGGCGTTCGCGCTGACGTACCGGTCGGCGGCCGGAGAGGTCTCGCGCGCGCACGCCCGGCGGGTGGTCCTGGGCGTCGGCACGGCGCCGGTCGTGCCGGAGCCGCTGCGCCCGCTGCTGGGCGGCGCCCACGCCGGGCGGGTGCTGCACAGCGCCGACTACCGCGCCCACCGGGCCGCGCTGGCCGCCGCGCCCGACGTCACGGTGGTCGGCGCCGGGCAGTCGGGCGCCGAGGTCGTGCTGGACCTGCTGCGCCACCAGGACGGACAGGGCCTCGGCGGGCCGTACGTGCGCTGGCTGGCCCGCACCCCGGCCTTCGCCCCCATGGAGTACTCGAAGCTGGGCCTGGAGCACTTCACCCCCGACTACGTGCGCTACTTCCGCCACCTGCCCGAGGCGGCCCGCGACCGGCTCGTCCGCGAGCAGTGGCAGCTCTACAAGGGCGTCAGCGGCGAGACGCTCGGCGACATCCATGACGAGCTGTACGAGCGGACCATCGGCGGCGCAGAGCCGCGCGCCGCGCTGCACCCCGGGGTGGAGGTGGTGGCCGCGGCCGAGGGCGACGGCGGTTACGCCCTCACCTGCCGGCACCGGGAGCAGGGCACGACGTTCGAGGTGCGGACCTCGGCCGTGGTGCTGGCCACCGGGTACGCGGAGGCGCGGCCCGCGTTCCTGGAGCCGCTGGCCGAGCTGGTCGACTGGGACGACCGGGGCCGCTACCAGGTGGACGGCGACTACAGGGTGGCGCTCGACCCGCGGGTGCCGGGCGAGCTGTACGTCCAGAACGCGGAGATGCACACGCACGGGGTGGGCGCCCCGGACCTGACGCTGGGGGCGTGGCGGGCGGCCACGATCCTCAACGCCGCCGCCGGGCGCGCCGTGGTGCCGGTGCCCGCGCGGACCGCCTGGACCACCTTCGGCGCGCCGCAGCTCGCGGAGCCCGCGCCCCCGGCCGGGGCCGCGTTGCCGGCGCCGTTCGTGTCCGAAGTGTTGTAGACGGGGGTCGCCGGCCCGGGCAGCGGAAGCGGCTCACCGGGGGCGCGGCG
>NZ_JBFAIA010000338.1:0-2976 GCF_040654455.1 Nonomuraea sp. NPDC050691 | reverse complement strand
CCCGCCGCGCCGCGCCCCGTACCTCGTCAACCCCACGCAGCGGCTCGACTGGGCGATGCGCCTTCCCCGGCTACGAGTCGTGGATCCCGCTGTGGGTCGCGGCGGCCGGCCCGGTCGCCGAGGCGCTGCCCCCGCGGCGGCGTGACCGCCTGCCGGTCGTGCGGCAGTGGACCGAGAGCTGGTTCTTGTACGAGGACTACGACGCGCCGACCGTCAGGGCGCTCATGGTGTGGGGCCGCGCCGGGACCGGTGACGACCACCGCGCGTTCCTCGCCGCCGACCTGGTCAACCAGGTGACGGGGCTGAGGCGGGCGAACTCCTCCGCGCGGGAGGTGTGCGACGCCGGCGGCCAGGCGCGCACGGTCGTGGCGCTCTGGCTGCTCGGCCAGGTCGTCCCGCCCGCTCTGCCGCAGGACAGGCAGATCCAGATCGGCGGCTCCTTCTATGCCACGGGGCCCTTCCCCCTCGGCGTCGGCTACGGCTCGGCCGAGGTGGGGTACGCGCGGCGGCTGCTGGCCTCGCCCGCGGCACGGGAGCGCGTCTGGGCGCACTGGGACACGCTGGTGGACCCGCGCACCGGCATCGGGCAGGCGCTGCCGCTGCTCGGGCTGCGTCCCGAGTTCGCCGCCGAACCCATGAGGGGGCGGCCGTGCTCATGATCCGCCTGATCAGGCCGGTGGCGCGGGCCGTCGACTGGATCCCCCTGCTCCTCTCCGGCCTGCTGACCGTGGTGCTGGTCAGCGTGATAGACGCCGGCTCCCCGCTGGGTTCCGGCACCGCCCTCACGCTGCTCAGGATGGCCGGACCGCTGCTGGGCGCCGCCGCCGGGTTCACCGTCCTCGACGAGATGGCGGCGAGCACCGCCGCGAGCCCGGTCCCCCGCGTGCTGCGCCACCGGATCCGCTACGTGGCCGGGGCCCTGACCGCCGGGGCGTGGTGGGCGGTCGCGTGCGCGATCGCGGTGGCGCGGCTTCCCGGCGGCGGCGTCCTGCGGGTGCCGGGGATGGCGGTGGAGGCCGCGACGTGCGTCGTGGCCGGTCTGCTGGCGGCCACGACGGCCGCGCGCCGCTACGAGGGCAAGGCCGCGGCGCTCATCGGGATGGGCGCCCTGCTGGCGGTGTTCTCGGTCACGCTGGTGCTGCGCGGGCCGTACTGGCCGTGGCTCTACCCCGGTGAACCGGCCTGGGAGAGCGTGCACCTCGGCTGGGCCGTGACTCTGGCGCTTCTGCTGGTGGCGCTGGACGTCGTGGGCCGGGGACCGCGCCGGACCCACTGAGCCGGACTATCACGATTTGTCGCCGCGGTGCTCTAGTGTCCCGCTCAGTTGATCAGCCCGAGTGTGAAGAGAGCGGACATGACGTACCTGGAGCTGTCGGAGGACGACGGCGGATCGCACAAGTTCTACGAGGTGACCGTGTCCGGCACCCAGGTGACGATCACGTATGGACGCATCGGTGAGGCCGGCCAGACCAAGGTCACCAGCTTCCCGACGGAGGCGAAGGCGCAGGCGGCGGCCGACAAGAAGATCGGCGAGAAGGCCCGCAAGGGCTACGCGCCGGCCGTGCGAGGCGTGCGGCAGCGCCGGGCGATCACCCGCCGGGCGATCACCAGCAGCCGCTCCACCGCCCGGCAGGCGCCGGTGTTGTGGCGCTTCGCCAGCGGCGCAGCCGCGTTCGGCATCTTCGTGGACGCCGATCGCTGCTGGGTCGGCAACCAGCGCGGCGACGTCTACACCGTCGCCCACTCCGGCGCCGTCACCAACCGCTACCGCCTGCCCGACGGCGTCAAGTGCATCGTCGCCGACGACTTCTGGATCTACGCCGGCTGCGACGACGGGCGCGTCTACGACCTCAGCGGCAAGGTGCCCCGGTCCGCGTACGAGATCGCCGCCGACGTGGACATCTACTGGCTGGACATCCGCGACGGCATCCTCGGCGTCTCCGACCGGGACGGGCGCATCACCACGATCGACTACGAGGACGAGTTCCAGTGGGCGCGCACCGGCCGCGGCGGGTCCGCCTGGATGGTCCGGTGCGACCACGACGCCGTCTACCACGGCCACTCCAACGGCGTCGCCCGCTACGACGCCTCCGACGGGACCCTCGTGTGGGAGAACAAGGAGGCCGGCGACGTGCTGTTCGGCTGGCAGGAGCGGCACTCGGTGTACGCGGGCACCGCCGGCAGAGCCGTCTACCGGCTGGCCAAGGGCGACGGCCGCACCGAGGCCGTCTACCGGTGCGACGGCTACGTCTACTCCTGCGCCACCTCGCCTGACGGCCGGCACGTCTTCGCCGGCGACAACCACTCGTCCGTGTACTGCTTCGACGCCTCCGGCGAGCGGCTGTGGAAGCTCGGCACGGGCTGCGGCTCCGCCCTGTCCATGCAGTTCCTCGACGACCGCCTCTACATCGTCACCACCGACGGCACACTGGCCTGCATCGACGCCAGCGAGGCGGCCATCGCCGCGGCCCGCCAGGGCACGGTCCCGCGGCCCTTGGACGTCAAGGCCGCGGCCACGCTCGCCCCGGTCGAACCGTCGGTCGTCGTCGAGACCACCACCGAGGCGGGCGCCGGCGTGCTGGTGGAGTGCGTGCGGGAGGGCGACCGGCTGCGGGTGCGAATCGCCACCCCCGGGTACGAGGAGTGGAACGTCCAGTTCCCCAGGGACATCCGCGAGGCGGGCGCCCGCTACGTCGTCGAGGGGGTGCGCCCGTCCGGCCGCGGCGGCTTCTACCGCGCCTACGGCGAGATCCGGCGCCTCGTCTGACGCTCACCCGGCCGCGAGGACCGGGCTTCGCGGCCGGCGCGAGGCGCGAGTCCGCGCACGCGCCCAGGGCCGACGCGCGGGTCCGCGCGGCGGGGTGAGGCCGGACGCTCAGGCGTCGGGTAAGTTCCGACCGGCACGAATGGCGTAACGACTTCCCCGCTGTCTCAACCACAGACCCGGCGAAATTGCATTAAGAGTAAAGATGCTCG
>NZ_JBFAIA010000337.1:0-2993 GCF_040654455.1 Nonomuraea sp. NPDC050691 | reverse complement strand
CGTTCAGAACTGGCTGGAATTCGGGCTCAGTGGACGCGACCTCGCGACCGTCGACAAGTGCACGATCCTCGCGAGCACCCCCTCCTTGAACGCCGGCCCGCCGAACACGGCGCCCGCGCCGGTGAAGGCCCCGGCGCCCCTCGCGGCACCTGTACCGGCGCTCCCCGTACCAGCGCCACCGATACCGGCGCCACCGATACCGGCGGCGGCCGTGCCGGTCGCCGCCCCCGCACCTGCCGTGGCCGGGCCCACGCCGGCCAGGCCCCAGGCGGCACAGGCCATCGTCAGCACCAGCGCCGGCGTTCTCATCCCACGAAACACTGCAGTCCCCCTGTGTCGGTCAGGTCCTATCGGCGGTTGAGCACCTGGTGCTCGATGACGGGGGATTCGCTGGGCTGGAAGTAGACCCAGGCCTCGTTGACGGCGCTGCCCTCGTCCAGGTAGACGGCGCTCATCTGGTGCACGCCCCTGGTGAGCTCGTCAGTGGTGAACCGGGCGACGCCCTGGTCGTTCAGCAGGGCCGAGCCGATCACCGTCGGCCCGTCCTTGAAGATCACCTCGCCGCCGGCGTGGACGCCGTCGACCTCCCCGTCGACGACGGCCGTGAAGGTGACCGCCTCGTGCAGGCGGGAGGGGTCCGGCGACGAGGTGAGGGTGGTGGACGTCGGCGGCCGGTTCGGCATCGTGATGAGGGTCCTGGGACTGGTCTCGGTGCCCTCGATGCTGACGGACGTGTCCAGCGACACCGCGCGCCCGACCATCTGGACGCCCTCGTCCACGACGATCCCGTTCTGGGCGAGGATGTTGCCGCGGAAGGTGGAGAGCGTCCCCAGGCTGGCGGTGTTGGCGACGGCCCAGATGATGTTGTTCTCCTGCGCGCCGTTGAGGACGTCGATGTTGCTCACCTCGGCGGTGTTGAGCGTCGTGTCCACCTGGAAGATGAAGACCGCGTCGGGGTCGCCCTCGGCGTCCAGCTTGAGGGTCCCGTCGATCACGAAGGCGCCGCTTCTGCTCTCGTAGACGCCGGGCCCCAGGGTCCGGCCGCCGAGCTGCGCGGAGATGACGCCGTTGGCCGCCCGCCCCCGCGCCTCCCGGTAGGCGGCGACCACGTCCCCGCGGATCCGGGCCGCCTGCCCGTTGCCCCGGTAGATCCGGCCCAGCACCACCCCCGGCGGGAAGCCGGTCACGACACCGCCCGGGCTGACCGCGACGTCACCGGTGATGCGCGTCAGCTCCTCGCTGTTGACGGCGAGGCCCGCCATCACCGCGACCCCCCACCCTTCGCCGAGGTCTATCGGCTCCTGGCGAGCGTCCGCGCTCCAGGTGGAGGCGGTGAGCAGGCCCATGGCCAGCACGCCGGTCAACCCGACGGACAGCCATGAACGCGGCGAAAGATTGGCCATGCCCGCAAGTGTGGCGAGGGAGATCACCAACGACAGGCGCGTACATCCCGCCTGAGCCATCTCCTTGCCAGTCCTTGCCTGTGGGGCGACCTTCGCCGTCCGCAGCCCCTGGTGGACCCGCCGGCGACACGCCGGGCCCCGGGCCGAATCGGCGGTGCGAGATCACCTGACTCCTACAGTCAGGTGATATCTCAGCTCGAAGTGACGGGGGTCCAGACATGGGAGAGAAACTCGTAGTCGTCGGCCAGGGATATGTCGGCCTGCCGCTGGCGATGCGGGCGGTCGAAGCCGGCTTCGACGTCGTGGGGATCGACGTCGACGACTGGCGCGTCAAGCGGCTCAACGCCGGTGAGTCGTTCGTCGAGGACATCAGCGACGAGCAGATCGCCGCCGCGCTGCGCTGCGGCCGCTACCTCGCCAGCGCCGACTACGCCGACGCCGCGGGCTTCGACGTGTGCGTGATCACGGTCCCGACGCCGCTGTCGGAGGGCGCCCCCGACCTCTGCCACATCGCGTCGGCCGGCCGGTCCATCGCCCCGCTGGTACGGCCGGGCGCCACGGTGGTCCTGGAGTCGACCACCTATCCCGGCACCACGGAGGAGTACCTGCTGCCGATCCTGGAGGAGGGCTCCGGGCTGCGCGCCCCCGAGGACTTCCTGCTGGGCTACAGCCCCGAGCGGATCGACCCGGGCAACGCCGTGTGGCGGCTGGAGAACACGCCGAAGGTCGTCTCGGGCATCGACGCGGCCTCCCTGAAGCGCATCCAGGGCTTCTACCAGCAGGTCGTGGACCGGGTCGTGCCGGTGTCCTCGCTTCAGGTGGCCGAGCTGTGCAAGCTGCTGGAGAACACGTTCCGGCACGTCAACATCGCGCTGGTCAACGAGCTGGCGATCTTCGCCGAGCAGCTCGGCATCGACGTCTGGGAGGCCATCGACGCCGCCTCGACCAAGCCGTTCGGCTACATGCGCTTCACGCCCGGCCCGGGCGTCGGCGGCCACTGCCTGCCGATCGACCCGTCCTACCTGTCGTGGAAGGTCAAGCGCAGCCTCGGGCACAACTTCCGGTTCGTGGAGCTGGCCAACGACATCAACGACCACATGCCCGACCGGGTCGTCCACCGGCTCATGCTGGCGCTCAACCAGCGTGGCAAGGCGCTCAACGGCAGCCGGGTGGTCGTGCTGGGACTCGCGTACAAGAAGAACGCCGGCGACTGCCGCGAGTCTCCGGCCATCGAGGTGGTCAAGTCGCTGCACAAGCTGGGCGCCCGGGTGCGGGCCGCCGACCCGCACGTGACGGACTGCCGGCTGCCCGCGGGCATCGAGATCATCGAGGCGACGCGCCAGGAGCTGGCCGAGGCGGACGCGGTCCTGGTGCTCACCGACCACGACCGGTTCGACTTCGAGCTGGTGCAGGAGGTCGGCCCGTACGTCTTCGACACCCGCAACCGCTGCCGGGGCCCCAACGTCGAGGTCCTGTGACGTGAGACGCGCGAAGGCCCTCCGGTCGATGACCGGAGGGCCTTCGCCAGGTCCGGGGGCTCACGTCCCGGCGGCGGGCCCGGTCACCTCCATGGGACCGGCCGGCCGCGCC
>NZ_JBFAIA010000336.1:0-3019 GCF_040654455.1 Nonomuraea sp. NPDC050691 | reverse complement strand
CGATGTCGGGCACCAACCCCAGATCCAGCCCCATCAGCCGACGACCCGCCCCGTCACTCGCCCGGCCCCCGCCGACCGGCCCCCGGCAGGAACGATTCCAAGCGGTCCACTCCTCCGGCGCGGGCGGCAGGTGCCGGCCGGTCCGACGCCGAGGTGTTGCGGATGACGACCGCAGGAAGTGCCGCTTCGCTCATGACCGCCACCAGAGTTCTTGTTTCTCGCTCCACCGGGTGATCGCGAACAGGGCGGTCAGCTGCGCCTTGTCGACCGCTCGGTGGAAGAGGTGGTCGGCCAGCTCCAGGTAGGACGAGTAGTCGCGCTGCCTGAGGTGGTTGGTGTGGTTGCCGGAGGCGTCCTTGTGGCCGTGGTTGAGCGGGAACCGGTCCTCGCCGAGCCGCAGAGCCAGACCGACCGTGCCCAGCACCAGTTTGGTCTGTGCCTGGATGACACCAGGATCCAGCGAGCCGTCAGGGAGGCGGAATTCCGTGTGGTCCGTCCGGCCCCCCCTGACCGACTGCACGTTGACCATGGTCTCGCGCTTCTTCTCGAGCGCCACCAGCTCGTCGATCGTGGCGTATCCGACGGAGTGCATCATGTTGGGCTCACAGAAAAAGAGTCCCCGGTGGCCGGACTGCTCCGGGTTCGCCAACAGCCGCATGAAGGTGTCCAAGTAGTCGTCATTCACCAGTCGCAGGAGCCGCTGGTAGAAAGCCGGGATGTGGTCGAACACGGAAGTGTCCACATGGACGTGGCCTCCCGTGGTGTCCGTGACCACGCCGCCGTGCGAGGTGATGATCTCGCAAGCCAGCCGGATGGCCTCCCACGTGCGCGGTGTGTCGTACATCGGCGGCGAGACGAGCTCGCCGTCGGTCGAAGAGTCCACCTCCAGTCGCCAGCCGTCGTCCCCCTCGTAGTAGCCGGCGTCGCGGGAGGCGTGGTGCCCGTGGATCCAGGGATCCTGGGTCAGCCCGGCGTCGTACAGGTCGCGCGCGATGGCCTGGTTGATCGCGTCCTTGTGCGGCTTGAGCGCCATGGGCAGGTCGTATTCGATCTCCCGTCCGAACTTGAACCCGGTTCCGGGCGCGGCCAGGCCGCCCGTGGCGTCCTCGGTCATGTAGGGCACGACGGGCTCGCCGCGCTCGGCCCGCGCGAACGCCTCGGCCAGGTCGCGCTCGAACGCCTCGGGATTCCACCGATAGGAGACCTCCGGCTCAGCCGGCCGGCTCTCCCAGGCCCGTGCCCGGGCGTCCAGCGCTCGAACGCGCTCCACTTCCAGGCCAGAGCTGAAGTCGCCGGACCTGGCCAGTGCCGCGCCGGCGACGCCGGCGTCACGGGCGGCGTTCTGGCGGAGCCGCTCTGTGAGCGTCTCCTCGGCCATGCGTGGCATCGTCGGCCTGAAGTGGTACGGCGGCTCTGCCGGTGGTCGGTGGTACGAGGTCAGCCGGTTGACGAGGTCGGCCCGGTCCGTGGCGCCGCCCGGGTCCAGGCCGTGCTCCTCGGCTCCTCTGAACACGTGGGCGAGCCGTTGGACCGAGTGCTCCAGGCCCAGGTCGCCCGCCAGCTTGCGGAGCGGGTCGAGGACCCATGCGGGAGCCTTGTCCTGCGGGCCCACGATCAGGTCCATGCGTGCCAGCGCGCGGGCGGCCGGCTCGTCGAGCTTCAGCGCGTACCGGTCGGCCACCCGCACTCTCGCCCAGGTGTTCGGGCTGGTGTCCATGTATCCCCGCAGCGCGTCCACCAGCGCCGGCCGGTCCGCGGCGCCCATGGGGTCGAAGCCGAGCCGCTGGGCGCGGTCGGCGACGTAGAGGAGGCGGCCGGGCGAGTCACCGAGACCCAGTTCGCGTGACAGCTCGAGCAGCCGGTCCAGTGGCTGGCGCGGCGGGCGGTCGCCGGCGATGACGCGGTCCATCCGGCTGAGGACCGCCGTCTTCTCCGCGTCCAGCCGCGTGCCGGGGAATCGCTCCTCCATCACGCGCAGGTCCCAGCCGTCCGCGTTGTGCTCTCGGAAGCGCGTGAGTGCCTCCACCAGCTCCGCGCGGGTCGCCGGCCGTTCCGGGATGGCGCCCTGCACGTCGGCCTCGGCCAGCATCTGCGAGAACGAGCGGAACGCGTGGGAGAACCCCGTCTCGGCCGCCAGGTCACGCAGCCCGCCGTCCGGTGATACCGAGTGGAGCGCCCGGTCGGCACGGCTCAACGTCCGTGCCGCCGCGTCGTCGAGCCCACCTACGGCGTGCTCGTCCGCGATCCGCAGCCCGTCCCACAGCTCGGTGTCGTGCTGCCGAGCCTGCCTGAGCCCGCGCACCAGTTCCTGCCGCGCCGCCGCGTTCTGGACGTCCACGCCCTGGGCCTGCGCGGCCACGAACAGGCGCCCCACATGATCGAGGGAATGGAGCCCGAGGTCCAACTCGAACGTGAGACCACGAAGGTGACTGATCCTGGTCAGGAGGTCGGTCTTGGGTGGGTGGCCGAGCGCCTGGTCGATCCGGCCGAGCGCCCGCGCGAGCGGGAAGGACGGATTCGTGATCTCCTGTTTCGCGAGCCACAGGCCGGTGAACAGATGAGGGTCCGTCTGCCGATACCCGTCGAGTCGTTCGACCAGCTCGGACTTGTCCGCCGCTCCGGCCGGATCGAAGCCCTGCCGTTGCGCCTCGTCGTAGACCCGCACCAGCCCGTCGAAGGTGGCGGGCATGTCCAGGGCTTGCGACACCTTGTGGAGGGCCGTGGCGATGTCGGTGACCCGCTGTTTCGACATGCCGGTGATTGCGATGTTGCCCATGGTGCCCAGGCTGTGCGCGTACGCGTCGTCCGGCACGTCGAGCCACAGCCGCCTCGCGAGGTCGCGGCCCAGGGCGATCACGGCGGGATCCATGGGCGGGGGAGTGCCGTCGCGGTTGATGAGCTGGTCGATGCGGCTCGTGCCCGGACCGGTGTCGTGCGGGGGGTGAGCGCCGGTGGGTGCGTCCTTGCGTGGATCGCCTGGCTGTGCGGCGTCACGTGTCGTGGGGGTGGTGTTGTTCGT
>NZ_JBFAIA010000335.1:0-3047 GCF_040654455.1 Nonomuraea sp. NPDC050691 | reverse complement strand
ACAAGGCGTTCCAGACCTTCGGCTGCGCCGGGTGGTCCCCCGCCTGAGGCGGGTCCCCGGGGGGACCCGGCGTGCGCAACAGCCCGGCCCCGGGCCCTCCCCCTCGCAGTTCGTCGGGCCGAAGCGGCACCACCCGGTGCCGGTGCCGCTCGCGAGCCTGCCGCTGGTGGACGCCATCGCGATCTCGCACGACCACTACGACCACCTCGACCTGGCGACGGTCCGCGGGCTGACGGCCACGCAGAAGGCGCCGTTCCTGGTGCCGCTGGGCATCGGCGCCCACCTGGAGCGCTGGGGCGTGCCCGCGTACCGGATCATCGAGCTCGACTGGGAGGAGGAGGCCGAGGTCGGCGGGCTGCGCTTCGTCGCGACGGCCGCCCGCCACTTCTCCGGGCGCACGCTGACCCGCAACGACACGCTGTGGGGCTCCTGGGTGGTGGCCGGGCCCACCCGCAAGGTGTTCTACGCGGGCGACTCCGGCTACTTCGAGGGCTACCGCGGCATCGGCTCGGCGCACGGGCCGTTCGACCTGACGCTCATGCCGATCGGCGCCTACAGCCCGGCCTGGCCGGACATCCACATGAACCCGGAGGAGGCGGTCAACGCCCACCTCGACCTGGGCGGCCGGGTGCTGCTGCCGGTGCACTGGGCGACGTTCACGCTGGCGCTGCACCCGTGGGCGGAGCCGGTGGAGCGGCTGTGGCGGGAGGCCAAGGCCCGCGAGGTGCCGATCGTGGTGCCGCGGCCCGGCGAGGCCGTGGACCCCGACGCGGTGCCGGCCGTGGACGGCTGGTGGGAGACCCTCGCCTGATCCGGGACCGCCAGAGCCGTACAGTCGCAGCATGAGCAACCTGGAACGCGACCCCGGCGAGATCCTGTGCGGCGCGGCCGACGGCGGCGCGACCGAGTCGCTCGCCGGGCGGGAGGTGCCGCTGGGCGGGCCACGCGCGATGCGCGTGAGCCGGACGCTGCCCGGCGTGCGCCGCCGCATGATCGGCGCGTGGTGCTTCGTCGACGCCTACGGGCCCGAGGTGGCCGCGATGCGGGTGCCGCCGCACCCGCACACCGGCCTGCAGACCGTGAGCTGGCTGCTGTCGGGCGAGGTGCTGCACCGCGACAGCCTGGGCAGCCTCCAGGTGGTACGGCCCGGGCAGCTCAACCTCATGACGGCCGGGCGCGGCATCTCCCACTCGGAGGAGTCGGGCGAGGAACTGCTGCACGGGGTGCAGCTCTGGGTGGCGCTGCCCGGCGGCGCCCGGGGCATGGAACCGGGATTCGAGCACCACGCGGAGCTGCCGCGGGTGTCCGGGCCGGGGTTCACGGCGACGGTGATCATGGGGTCGTTCGCCGGCGCGACGTCGCCGGCGACGGCCCTCACGCCGCTGGCCGGCGCCGAGGTCGCCGTCTCCGGAGCCGCCGAGCTGCCGCTCGACCCCGCGTTCGAGCACGGGCTGCTGCTGCTCGACGGCGAGATGGAGCCGCTGGAGCGGGGGCCGCTGCTGTACGTGCCGCCCGGCCGTACGAGCTTGTCCCTGAACGGGGACGGGCGGGTCCTGGTGATCGGCGGCGAGCCGTTCGCCGAGGAGATCGTGATGTGGTGGAACTTCGTGGGCCGCGACCACGACGAGATCGTCGCGTTCCGCAAGGAGTGGATGGAGGGCGAGGGGTTCGGCTCCGTCGAGGGGTTCGACGGAGCCCCGCTGCCCGCGCCCGTCCTGCCCGGCACGCGGCTGCGGCCCCGGGGCCGCGGCCGCTGAGGTCACCGGCGGGGGTGCGAGAAGATGACGTCCATGTTCTCGCCGCCGGTCGGCACCGTGAGGAGCGTCCGCACCGGGGCGCCCCTGAAGTCGATCACGTGGATCTCGTAGCGGCCGCCGCCGGGGTTCGTCCAGCAGACCACGTGCGCGTCGTCGTACCAGGTGGCCAGGCCCGAGCAGGGCGACTCGAAGCGCGTCAGCTCGGCGCCGGTCGCGGTGTCGTACACGCAGTGGTTGCCGCTGACGAGACCGGGACAGTTCGTGACGAACTTCTGGCCCGTGGGCGAGAACAACGCGTCGGCGATGGCCGCGCCCACGTTCGGCACGCGGCGCACCCTCGTGCCGTCGGCGTCGAAGAAGCGCAGCGCCTGCTGCTTGGCCGTGTTGGACAGCGCGACCACGCCGGTGTCCCGGTCGTCGAAGCCGTACCGGACGCCGCGCAGCGAGCCCTCCCTGAGCGAGGCGACGTTCGCCCGGCGGGTGGCGACGTCCACGACGGCGAACCCGGTCGACTGCCACTCCTTGCCGGCGGAGTTGCCGACGTTGAGGAGGAGGCGATTGCCGTCGCGGGACCAGGCCTGCACGTACGCGCTGAGCGGCTGACGCGACGTCCGGATCGAGAACTTCTCGCCGGTGACCTTGTCGGTGATGTCCACCGTGTCGTAGCCGCCGACGTACTGCTTGCCACGGGTGGCGAGGTAGCGGCCGTCCGGGGAGAGGACGGCTTCCCACACATCCGGGTGTTTCACGAAATTTCCGGATAAGGAGTCGCGTGCGTAGTACACCCAGCTCTGCGTCTTGGGGTCGCGCAGCATGTACGTGGTCAGGCGCACCCTGTCGGCCGGCGACTCGACCAGGGTGGCGGTCGTCCCGGGCAGCGTGACCTGGCCCAGTCCGGTGGTGGGCACCGGGGACAGGCTCGGGCTCGCGCCGGCCGTCGTGGTGGCGGCCACGGTCGGGGCGGGGCCGGGGTCGTCGCGCATCTTGACCACGGCGACGGCGACGACCGCGATGGTCGCCACCACCGCCACGGCCGCGGCGACGCTCGCCACGACGACCCCCCTGCGCGGCCCACCGGAGCGCGCCACCTGGACGCCGTACGGAGGACGGGGGCCGCTCCCGGCGAGGGGGGCGTTGTGGAGCACGCCTTGCGGGCCGCCCGGGGGCGGGTTGTACGGAGGATTCTGGGGGCCGCTCGGGGCCTGGTTGTGCGGGGGCCCGTAGGAGGGGTGTGGCCCGCTCGGGCCGGTTCCGGGCATACCAGCCGCTCGCCGTCGGCATCGTCGTGGT
>NZ_JBFAIA010000334.1:0-3069 GCF_040654455.1 Nonomuraea sp. NPDC050691 | reverse complement strand
GCGGCGCTCGCCGCCGCGGTGCCGGAGGCCGCGGACGTCCACGTCGTCAACAACAACGCCGCCGCGCTCGTCCTGGCGGCCACGGCCCTGGCCGCCGGACGCGAGATCGTGGTCAGCAGGGGCGAGCTGGTGGAGATCGGCGACGGCTTCCGTATCCCCGACCTGCTCGTCTCCACCGGGGCGAGGCTGCGCGAGGTCGGCACCACCAACCGCACCACGGCCCGCGACTACGCCGGCGCGGTGGGCCCGGAGACGGGGTTCGTGCTCAAGATCCACCCGTCGAACTACCGGATCGAGGGCTTCACCGGCTCGGCCGAGGTGTCCGAGCTGACCGGGCTCGGCGTGCCCGTCGTCGTCGACATCGGCTCCGGGCTGCTCACCCGGGAGCCGCTGCTGCCCGCCGAGCCCGACGCCGCCGGCATGCTCAGGGCGGGCGCCGGCCTGGTGACCGCGAGCGGCGACAAGCTGCTCGGCGGGCCGCAGGCGGGGCTCCTGCTCGGCCGCGCCGACCTGGTGGAACGCTGCCGGCGGCACCCGCTCGCCCGCGCCCTGCGCGTCGGCAAGCTGACGCTCGCCGCGCTGGAGGCGACGCTGCGCGGTCCGGTGCCGCCGGTCGTCGAGGCGCTGCGGGCCGATCCGGCGGCGCTGGCGGAACGCGCCGCGGCCCTGGCGTCCCGGCTGGCCGCCGCGGGGGCGGACGCCCGGGCGGTGCCGAGCGCCGCGGCCGTCGGCGGCGGGGGCGCGCCCGGCGTCACCCTGCCGAGCGCCGCGGTGAGCCTGCCGGAGCGGCTCGCGGCCCCGCTGCGGACGGGGGACCCGCCGGTCGTCGGCCGGGTGGAGGGCGGCCGCCTGCTGCTGGACCTGCGCGCGGTCCCGCCCGCACGGGACGACGACCTCGCACGGGCCGTGCTCGCCCTCGCATCCGCCACACCCGTGAGGGAGGGGAGGACGGGATGACGCACGTGGTCGCCACCGCGGGTCACGTCGATCACGGCAAGTCCACCCTCGTACGGGCGCTCACCGGCATGGAGCCCGACCGGCTGGAGGAGGAGCGGCGGCGCGGCCTCACGATCGAGCTCGGCTACGCCTGGACGGTCCTGCCCTCGGGGGAGCGCCTCGCGTTCGTGGACGTGCCGGGCCACGAACGGTTCCTGGCCACGATGCTGGCGGGGGTAGGACCGGTGCCGGCCGTGATGTTCGTGGTGGCGGCCGACGAGGGGTGGATGCCGCAGTCCGAGGAACACCTGGTCGCGCTGAAGGCCCTGGGGGTACGGCACGGCGTGCTCGCGGTGACCCGGGCGGACCTCGTCGACCCCGAGCCGGCCGCCGAGCGGGCCCGGGACCGGCTGCGCGAGGCCGGTCTGGGCGGGGCCGAGACCGTCGCCGTCAGCGGGCGCACGGGCCAGGGACTCGACGGGTTGCGGGCGGCGCTCGATCGGATGGTGGCCGCGCTGCCGCCGCCGGACCCGTCCGCCCCGGTACGGCTGTGGGTGGATCGTGCGTTCAGCGTGACGGGCAGCGGCACGGTCGTGACCGGGACGCTGCCCGCCGGCACGGTCGCGGTGGGCGACGAGCTGCTGCTGGCCGGGGAGCCGGTGCGGGTCAGGGCGCTGGAGTCGCTGAAGGAGCCGAGGGAGACGGTGCCCGCGGTCGCCAGGGTGGCGGTGAACCTGCGCGGCCACGCCGTTCCAGAACGGGGTCAGGCGCTGGTCACGCCGGGCCGGTGGACGTACACGGACCTGGTGGACGTACGGGTCTCCCCGGTGGGCGGCCCGATCGGGCGGTTGCCCGGGCGGCTGACCGTGCACGTGGGGTCGGCGGCGGTCGTCTGCGAGGTGCGGCCCCTCGACGGGCCCTTCGCGCGGCTGAGGCTGGCCCGGCCGTTGCCGCTCCACCTCGGCGACGTTCTGCTCCTGCGCGACCCCGGCCGCGACCCGGGGCGCGACCGGGCCGAGGTGCGGGTGCTCGCGGGCGCGACCGTCCTCGACGTACGTCCCGCGCCGCTGCGCCGCAGAGGCGCCGCCCGGCGACGAGCCGCCCTCCTGGAGACAGCCCTCCGCGAGACCCCCTTCCTGAAGCCACCCCTTGCGGCAACGGCCCTCCCTCGCACGCCCCTCCGGGAGGCACCCCTCCGGGAGGCACCCCTCCGGGAGGCTCCTCTCCGGGAGGCGGCTCTACGGGAGGCGGCTCTACGGGAGGCTCCTCTCCGGGAGGCGCCCCTCCAGGGGGAGGCCGCGCCGGGGGGCGACGTGTCCGGTGGCGTGCCGGGCGTGGCGTTCGCCTTGCGTGTGCACGGGCTGCTGCGCGCCGCCGACCTTCGCGCCATGGGCGTCGAGCCACCCGCGCAACCCGCCTCCGACCCGTCCGGCCCCGCGCGGGCCGCTGCGGAGCCGTCCGGCCCCACGACTGCGCCCCGACCCGCGAAGTCACCCCGACCCGCGGAGGTCCCCCGACGCGAGGGAGGTCCCCGCATTGCGAAGGCACCTCACCCAGCGGAGGGCCCGTGCCCAGTGGAGGCCCCCGGACCCGCGAGCGCGCCTCAGCCCGTGAGGCACCTTGAGCCCGTGAGGGCCTCTAAGCCAGTGAAGCCCCCGGAGCCCGTGACGGCCCCTCAGTCTCCGAGGGCGCCGCAACCGGGGACGGCGCCGCAACCTGAGACGGCGCCAAGGCCCGTGTGCGGGGACTGGTACGCCGACCCTCACCTGTGGGATGAGTGCGCGCGCCGGCTCATGGACGTCGTGCGGCGGTACGCCCTCGACAACCCCCTGGAGCCCGGCATGCCCGTCGAGGCGGCCCGTCACGAGCTGGGCCTGCCCGATCGCCGGCTGGTCGTCGCGCTCGTACGGCCGCCCCTCACACTCGCCGCGGGCCGGATCGCCGCCGGGCCGGCGGGGCTGCCGGCTCCCGTGGCGGGGGCGGTCGAGCGGCTGAGGCGGGAGCTGGCGGCGCATCCCTTCCAGGCGCCCGAGGCCGCCCGGCTGGCCGAGCTGGGGCTGGGCGGGCGCGAGCTGGCCGCGGCCGTGCGGGCCGGCGCGCTGCTGCGCGTCGGCGAAGGGGTCGTGCTGCTCC
>NZ_JBFAIA010000333.1:0-3096 GCF_040654455.1 Nonomuraea sp. NPDC050691 | reverse complement strand
CCGTACACCCGGACCGACCAGTCCGACCACAAGGTCATCATGCTGACCGGCGACAGCGCGGTCCACACGAGCACCGTCGAGATCGACATGCTCGTGGGCGGCACCACCGAGCGGACGATGCGCGTCTACGCGACGACCGCCCTGGTGCGCCGGGACGGCGAGTGGAAGGCCGCGCACTTCCAGATCAGCCCCGCCCCCGAGCGCTGACCGGCCGCCGCGGCGCCATCACCGCCGGGCCGGACGTACGGGCCCGGGCGCTCAGGCGCCCGAACCCTCGGACTCCCAGAAGGCGCGCAGGTGCGGCACCAGCTCGGCGGCCCGCTCCTCGGGGAAGAACAGCCGGCCGCCCTCGATCTCCACAACCTTCCTGACGCCGGGGATCGTGTCGCGCAGCCACCGCGCCCACCGCGTCTCGAAGAACACGTCGCCCGTGCCCCACACGACGAGCGCGGGCACGGCGAGCAGGGTGAGCTGCGGCTCGATGGCGATCATGTCCTTGGCGTCGATCGAGGTCAGCAGCCGCTCGAACGCCTTTCCGCCGCCCGGCTTGGCGAGGATGGGCCGCAGGTACGCCTCGACGACCGCCGCCGGGTCGTCGATGTGCTCGTAGCTCTGGCCGTACGCGGTGGCCGAGAGCAGCTCCGGCCGGCCGAGCACGGCCCCGACGAGCTCGGCCAGCTCCCCGCGCTCGGCCAGCTCGACCGTCGGCCGGAACGCCGGGGGCGGCGTGTCGTCGTGGACGTCGCAGTTGGTCAGCGTGAGTGTGCGGAGCCGTGCGGGGTGGCGGACGGCGAGGTGCTGGGCGACGGCGCCGCCCGTGTCGTTGGCGACCAGGTCGACCCGGCCGAGCTTCAGTTCGGCGCAGAACTCCTCGATCGCGTCCGCGAGCGCCGGCAGCGACAGGTCCTCGCGGAGGTCGCTGCCGCCGTGCACGGGCAGGTCGGGCGCCACGCAGCGGCGCTCGCCGCGCAGCTCGGCGATGACGTGCCGCCACAGGTGCGAGCTGGTGCCCACCCCGTGCAGGAACAGCGTCACGGGCCCTTCGCCCTCGTCCACGTAGGTCAGCCCGGCGGCCTTGCCCATGGCGTTCTCCACTCTTTGAAACAGACCGACTGTCGGTCTGGAAACTAACCGACTGAGGGTCGGTATGTCTAGAGTGGGGGCATGAGTCTCAGGGCAGAGCGCGGCGCCGCCACGCGCGAGAAGGTCGTCGCCATCGCCCGCCGCCTGTTCGCCGAGCACGGCTACGAGGGCACCTCGATCGAGGCCGTGCTGCACGAATCGGGCCTGAGCCGGGGCGCGCTCTACCACCACTACGCGGGCAAGGACGCGCTGTTCGAGGCGGTGCTGGAGGCCGTGGAGTCCGAGGTGGGCCGGGCGATCCTCGCCTCGGTGCGGGGCGTCGACGATCCCCGTCAGGCCCTGGTGACGGGATGCCTGGAGTGGATGCGGCTGGCGGGCGACCCGGTCGTGCGCCGCATCGCGCTGATCGACGCGCCCTCCGTGCTCGGCTGGGAGCGCTGGCGGGCCATGGAGGAGCGGCACGCGTTCGGCATGCTGAAGGCGGCGTTGCAGGCGTCGAGGGCGGTGCCGGAGGAGTTCACCGACCTGCACGCGCACATGCTGCTGGCGGCCATCAACGAGAGCGCGCTGCTGGTGGCGCGCGGCGGCGGCCCCGAGGCGGCCGAGGCCGCCCTTGAGGACTTCCTCCGCCGCGTCCTCGGCCCCACTCCCTGAGAGCCGGGCCGTCGAGTTCACCCGGATCGTTTCCGCCTCAGGCAACCTGGCCGTCTGCGGGCAGCAGTTCTGGCTCGGCACCCACCGGGCCGGCCTTACGATCACACTGCGGGCCGATACCGGCACCGTCGAACTGCTGGCCGCCGGGTTCAGGATCAAGAAAGTCCCGTCCCGGCTGACGCCCCAGCATCTGCGCCGACTGCTGGGCGAAGGCGGCACCCGCATCCAGGCCGCACCCCGACCGGCCCGCCCCGGCCCCGGCCAGGCGGTCGAGGTCGACCGGACCATCAACGCCTGCGGTCTGGTCCCCCTCGGCGGCCGGCAGCATTCGGTCGGCTACCAGTTCGCCGGACGCCGGCTGACCACCCGCATCGAAGCACCGTAATGCACCTGACCGACGGACACACCCTGCTGTGCACCCTGCCCAACTCCCTCACCACCGAGGAGATGGCCCATCTTCCGGACGCCCTGAACCTCGACCAGCTCTCGAACCCGTCCGGGTGCAGCGGCGGGTCAGTAGCCGTGGTCAGCTCGCCATCGCCGGACAGAGCATCCGCGTCGGCATCGGCCACACCGGAGCCACCGCGGCCGTCAAAAATACCGACTGGACCTTCCACATCACTCACGCCGGCCAGGTCATCGCTGAGGTAGGCCGGACCACCACCAAGCCGATCGCCCGGTTCAAAGCTCGAAGGCCACAGCTTCCGCTGCCCGGCATCCGCAGAATGTCTTCCCCTGGTGATCGCGTGGGACAAGAATGTCAGGGGGCTGGCGTACCTTCCACACCGTGATCTCTTATGTGACCGGCGACGCGACCCATCCCCACGGCCAGGGGCCAAAGGTCATCAGCCACGTGTGCAACGACATCGGCGGCTGGGGCAGAGGCTTCGTCCTCGCCCTCTCGCGGCGCTGGCCACAGCCAGAAACCGACTACCGAGCCTGGCACCGCTCTGGTAACGACTTCCAGCTGGGCGCAATCCGGTTGGTGCAGGTTGAGCCCGAGCTGTGGGTCGCGAACCTGATCGGCCAGCACGGCATCCGGCCCACCAAGGACGGCCCGCCTATCCGCTATGACGCTCTGGAGCGTTGCCTGTCCACTCTGGGCGATGAATCGCTGAGCCTCGACGCGAGTGTCCACATGCCTCGGATCGGCGCTGGCCTCGCGGGAGGCTCTTGGGAGCACATCGAACCGCTTATCCTCAAGCAGCTGACCGAGCGCGGTATCGCGCGAGGGCGAGATTGTGCATGTGTGCGACGGCCTGGGCAGCGTGGTGGAGGCCGGACCCCTTCTGTCGGCAATCACGCAGGATCTTGTAGTTCTTCATCCGGGCGAAGACGTGCTCGACGCGGGCGCGGATG
>NZ_JBFAIA010000332.1:0-3358 GCF_040654455.1 Nonomuraea sp. NPDC050691 | reverse complement strand
CCCCACGTGTGGGGGGCATGGCGCAGCGGGCCGGCGCGCGGCACTGCTGGCACGCCACGGCGGGCAGATAGCCGCGCCGCGGCACCTGCACCAGCACCGGCCCCTCCTCCAGGCCCTGGCGCAGCGCCCGCCACGCCAGGCTGGGCAGCCGCGCCGCCCGAGCCGCCTGGTCCTTGGCCAGCTCGGCGTCCTCACCCGCCGGACGAACGCGGGGCGCGAGGCTCCGTACGGTCTGGCGGGCGGCCACGATCGGCCGCGCCCAGCGGGTGGCGACGAGCTGGGTGGCCTCGGCGGTGCGGGTGTGGCCGCCGATGAGCATGGCCGCGCCCGAGCGGTGGGCCCGCAGCGCCAGCACCTCGCGGGCGTGCGGGTACGGGGCCAGCCGTTCGGCGTGCAGGTCGTCGCCGTCGTCCCAGATGGCCACCAGCCCGAGATCGGCCACGGGGGCGAACATCGCGGCCCGTGTGCCCACCACCGCCCGCGCCTGACCCCGGAGGAGGCGCAGCCAGCGGCGGTAGCGCTCGGCGGGGCCCAGATCGGCGGTGAGCGCCACGTGGTCGCCGGGCTCCAGCACCGTGGAGAGCGCGACGTCGGCCAGTGCCACGTCGCGGCCGTCGGGCACGACGACCACGGCGCCCCGGCCGCCGTCCAGGGTGGCCCGCACGGCCTCGGCCACCTCCGGCGCCCACCCGCGGGCGCCGGGCAGCGCCTGCCAGACGGCCCGTGGCGCCCTGCCGTCCCGCAGGGCCGCGAGGAAGGACGGCCCGGTCGGGTACGAGCCCCACGGACCCGCCTCGGGGGTGCGGGTCTCGGACGTGCCTCTGTCAGAGGGGTCTGCCTCGGAAGCACGAGTCTCGGACGTGCCCGCCTCGGACACGCCTGCCTCGGAGGCGCCTGTCTCGGAGGCGCCTGTCTCGGAGGCCTCCGAGGAGGCCGGGGCGGTGGAGGCCAGGGCGGTGGAGGCGGGGGTCTCCGCCTCGGCCTTGGCGTGGCGAGGCGGGACGGCCAGGCGCAGGACGTCGGCGAGGGTGCCCGCGTACCGGTCGGCGACCGCCCTGGCCAGGCCCGCGATCTCCGGCGTCAGCACCCGTTCGGGGGAGACGACCCGCTCCAGGGCGGTCAGCGCCCCGGCGTGCTCACTCTGCTCGGCCCGTTCGAGAAGGAACCCGTCGACCAGCTTGCCCGCGAACCGCACCCGGATCCGCACCCCGGGCTGCGCGCTCTCGTGCATCGAGGCGGGCACCAGGTAGTCGAAGGGCCGGTCGAGATGGGGCAGCGGGTTGTCCACCGCCACCCTGGCCACCGGCAGCGTGGGGGCGGGAACCGGCGCCCCCTTGGACGGCACCACCGCGGGCCGCACGGCGTCGAGCGGCAGCAGGGCGTCGTCGGAGTCGTTCACGGACTACGTCTACCAGAACCCCGCCACCTGCAAGACCACGCCGGGTTTCCACGTCCGCTCCCACCGGCGCTTCGCCGCCGGCGCCAGCCAGTGCTTCGCCGCCCGCTCCTGCCGGTGCTCTCCGTCCACGCTCCGGCGCGGCATGGCGAGCGCCTCTCCATGCTTGATGAGCACCCCTCCAGGTGCACGGACGGCTGCCCACCGCGCCGGGCACCCGTACGGGGGCCGTCGATCATTCCCCGAACGAAGCGTGCGGCCCCGCCCCGTGGACGGGTGGCTCGTGGCTCGCGACCTCGATCGCGGTGCGGACGAAGCGGGCGATCGACGGCGAGCGGCTTCCCGCCGGCCAGGCGATCGCAAGCGTGTACGGGCTGGCGTCCCGGACCGGGCGATAGGCGATGTCGTCCCGGCGGTTCCGCTCGGCGAGGGACACCGGGACGAGCGCCACGGCCTGACCGAGCGCCACCGCCTCCAGGAGCTGCGAACTGTCCCTCACGACCGGCCCCCGCGGGACGTGCGCCGCCGCCCACCGGGCGTCGTCCGGCACTTCCTCCTCCCCCACGTCCCGGCCCGACCAGTAGGCATCGGTGTGTGGCGGCAGGACAGGGCAGTGCGGGAACGGCAGGCCCGCCAGGTCGCGGCACGACAGGACGGACCGGGCGGCCAGCGCGTGACCGGCCGGAAGCGCCGCCACCCGGGGCTCGGACGTCAGCGGTTCCAGGTCCAGCCCGTGGCAGTCCTCCCCCGCCCCCAGGAGCCCCACGTCGGCGCGCCCGTCGCGTACCATCCCGGCCTGCTCCCCGTATCCGCTGACCGCGATCTCGACCCGGGCCGCGTCCGGTTGCGACGCGTACGCCCTCGTGACGCGGCGCAGCAGATCCGTGGCCACCCCCGGCTTGGCCGTCACCACCACCGCGGGCGTGGCCCGCGCGGCGCGGCGCGTGCGGCGGGCCGCCGCCGACACCGCGTCGAGCACCCGTACGGCCTCCTCCAGCAACACGAGTCCGGCGGCCGTCGGCGTCACCTGGCGGGTGGACCTGTCGAACAGCCGCGCGCCCAGCCGCCGTTCGAGCTGCCGGACGGCCCGGGACAGCGGCGGCTGGGCTATGCCGAGGCGTTCGGCGGCGCGGGTGAAGTTCCGCTCCTCGGCGACGGCGCGGAAGTACCGGAGATCCCTGACGTCCAGAACGCCGTCGAAGCCGTCCATCCCGCCCGTCCCGTCCATACCGTCAGGGTATGGCGTCAGACCGGACCGATCCTTCCGGACGTGGACACCGGGCTGCTGGAGTGGACGCCGCAGATTCCCTACTCCGGTTCAGCCGGACATCCCCCATCCCCTCGATACGGAAGCGACTCGACCCATGACCGATCTGGAGCGGAACAAGCAGCTCGTGCTGTCGTTCCTCGACCTCGCCTTCAACGGCAAGCAGCCCCACGAGGCGTTCGCCCGCTATGTGCATCCCGACTACGTCCAGCACAACCCGCACGCCCCCGACGGCGCCGAGGCGTCGGCCACCTTCCTGGCCGGGTTCGTGGGCGGCCACCCGGGTCTCAGTCTCGACGTCAGGCGGGTGGTGGCCGAGGGCGACCTGGTCGTCACCCACGGCCTGATGCGGCTCACGCCCGACGACAGGGGCACAGCGATCGCCGACGTCGTGCGGGTCCGCGACGGCCGCATCGCCGAGCACTGGGACGTCGCCCAGGAACTGCCCGAGGCGACCGCGAGCGGCAACCCCATGGTCTGACTGTGCGGCGTGAGCGGGCGGGCGGGGACGAGGCCCACGCGAGCGCCCGGACAGCCTCCCGGCGCGCCCCGCTCTCCTCTCGTCCCTCGACGACGGGCCGAGACCGCGTACCGTCACAAGGCCGCGTCCGCCCGGCGCCGTCTCAGGACGCGACAACCGCCGGTCGTCCGGGAAGCCCCCGGACGCGCGAGATCGGAAGAGCGGCGTGTAGTGC
>NZ_JBFAIA010000331.1:0-3361 GCF_040654455.1 Nonomuraea sp. NPDC050691 | reverse complement strand
GGTGGGCGGGGCGCGAGAAGGCGCCCGCCGCCGCGCGGCAGGCGCCTTCCCTTCACAGGGTCACACCCGGCGTCCCCTTCGCGGGGTCACACCGGCGTCACGGCTGCGCGGTGCCGCCCGGCTGGGTGACGCCGTTCACCTTCAGCGTGTACGGCGCGTACTGCCCGACCTGCTCCGTCGGGTCGTCGTAGGCCACGATCGCCACCACCTTCGGGAACGGCGCCAGCACGGCCAGCTGCAGGCGGTTGAGCGTGATCGTGCGCCGCCCGTCGGACTCCAGCTGCAGGGCCACCGCGTGCTTGTCGTCCAGCCCGACGAGGCGGACGTTCCAGTTGGCGACCGGCGTCGGGTAGACCTCCGTCGGCGAGTCGAACGGCTCCAGGCTCGACCCGTCGCTCACCGCCGTCCCCCCGACCGTGACGTCGTCGATCTTCCAGCCGCCCTCGTTGACGCCGCCGTCGCTGACGTACCGGAAGCCGAGCAGGATCTCCTTGCCCGCGTAGGCGGCCAGGTTGTAGGTGTGCGGCTGGAAGCCGGTGGTGGTGCCGTTGACCGCCGGTCCGAGCGGGCCGGTCACCGTGTGGTCGCCGGCGATCGCGGTGTACGTCGCCCCGCCGTCCGTCGAGACGATCACGTAGCCGTAGTCGAACCCGGACTCCGCCCCGTACTTGGCCAGGAAGCGCAGCGTCGGGTCCGCGGCCGGGACCGTCAGTTTGGTCACGGCGGCGGCGTCGAGGTTGCTCTCGTTGCCCGACCAGAGCACCGGGTTGCCCGACCGGTCCGGGTCGTCGGAGACGACGGTCCAGGCCAGCGGCGCCGGCGGCAGCGTCTTCGCGCCCTCGAACGACAGCGACCGCAGGTCCGCCCCTCGAAGGACCTTGCCGTCCGCCTTCTGCAGCGGCACGTAGTCGGCGCCGTTCGGCGCGGCCCCGGCGGTCTTGTACGAGGCCGGGTTGTCCAGGTTGACCGTCGAGCGCAGGCTCGTGGTCGTCACCCGCTTCTTCGGCACGCCGAGCATGAGGCCCCGGGCCGACTCCCCGACGATCTTGTCCACCAGCGTCATCGTCTGGTAGTCGTGGATCACCTGGTACATGTTCTTCACGCCGCGCGCCTCCAGCGCCGCCCGCAGGCTGGCCAGGCCCTGCAGGTCGCCGTCGCGGTGCAGCCGGCTCATGAAGTCCGTGCCGTACCTGTCGTACAGGAACAGCATGAACGAGTAGGCGTTGCCGTAGTCGGCGAGCACCCCGCTGGACGTGGCGCCCTCGCCCCACAGGTTGAGCGAGTTCTCCGGCCCGCCGCAGTCGCGCGGATTGGTGTTGTACGGGGTCTGCACCGTGCCGAAGCCCTGGAAGCAGAAGATGTGGCTGTCGGCGCCCCGGTCGAAGACGGTGGCCCGGGCGTCGGCGTACCCGGTGACGGTCTGCGCGAAGTCCGACAGGCCCTCGTTCATCCAGGTGGTCTCGAGGGGGTCGGTGTAGTAGTGGGCCAGGTGCTGCCACTCGTGCGCGAACGTCTTCTCGTACTGGCGGGGCCGCGCCGGGCGCGAGGTGCAGAGGTCGGCCGTGGGCTCGTCCGGCGGGTTGGCGCCGGTGCGGTGCAGCCAGTCGAACGCGTCGATCGTCATGACGTTGCGGTCGAGCAGCTCGTTGAACTGCGAGGAGAAGAACCCGGCGATGTAGGTCGGGGCGGCGGGGAACTGGTAGAAGTTGTCGTCCCTGACGTTGTCGACGAGCGTCACGGTGCGGTTGCCCGCGCCGGTGTAGACGCCGCCGTTGCCGTTGGCGTCGGGGCCCAGGACGGCGTTGGAGCCGTCGCGGTCCGGCGGCCGGCTGAAGGCCGCAGTCTCCTTCGGGTACATGTTGGTGTCGAACTCGCGCACGAGGTCCGTCACCTGCGCGTCGGTGACCTGCGTGCTGGTCGGGATCTGCGCGCGGCAGTCGCCGGCCGGGAAGGCCAGGTCGTTGGCGACCCAGACCTCGATGTTGTCGCCGACGCCGCGCAGCGTGTAGTCCTTGCGGTAGAGCCGGCCGTTGAAGTCGTCCAGGCCGAGCCACTGCCGCACGGTGCCGACCGGCGGCGTGTCCGCGGCCTTGGCCCTGGCGCTCGGCTTGGCCTGGTACGCCGAGGGCACCTTGACCGGCTTGCCGTCGAGGGTGAAGTCCTTGCGGGTGAGCTCCCGCACGTCCGACGGCGCCGGGGCCTTCGGCGCGGCCTCCGCGGTGGCGGGGAGGGCCGTGAGGAGGGGTAAGGCGAGGAGCGTGGCTGCGAGCCCGATGATCCGGTGGCGCGCCATGGAACCCCCTTTTGTGGGTGTTGCCCGGGTTTGTTGGGGTGACATGCCGTTATCACCCGGGGCCGTGGGGGCGCGCAAGCCGATCAGTTGCCAACAACCGCCGGCCGTTTTCGTGCTCGCGCGCCCTCCACTCCGCCGCCCGGGACCGTTCCCGCCTCGCTACTGGCGCCGGAAGAGCCCCACCGACCAACGGACCGGCCGGCCCTCGGCGGGGGACCGCATGGACAACTTCACGGTGATCGTCATGGGCTTGCCCTTCCGGGTGTCGAACATCGTTATCGCCATGGGGTAGGGCCCCTTCGCCCACACGCCGCAGCCGCTGGCCCCGTGGGTGTCCTCGCCGTCGATCTCGTACGTGAACCACAGGCGGGTGGCGAGGTCGCCCGTGCAGAGCTGGTCCACGCCGACAGGTCGGCCGTCGCCGCGCACCCGGAACGTCAGGGATGTCGCACCCGGCCAGGATCCGGTCCGGGTGTCCGTCAGCTTCCATTTGCCGAGATGTCGGAGGAACGCCGGGGGCGCGGCGGGCTGGACCGGCCGGTCCGGGGGCGTCCACTCGTAGACGGCCAGGTCCCAGGGGACGCGCACCTCCTTCGCCGGGCGGCAGGCGTCCTTGGGGCCGGACCGCACGCAGCCCCAGCCGTGCGTGGTCGTGTCGAAGGTGATGGTGACCCGGTCAGAGCCCGCGGGCACGGTGAGCGGCTGGAGATCCCGCTTGTCCCTGCAGATGAGGCCGCCTTCCGTCGCCCGTCCGTCGACGAGGATCTGGACACCGGGGTGCGTGTCGCCCCGCGGGGTGCACACCCCGGCCACGTCCAGCGGCTTGCCGCTGACAGGCACGGTGACCGTGGCCTTCTTGCTGCCCGTCGCCCCGATCGAGGTCGTGGCGAGGCGCCGGTAGACGGTGCCGTCGGGCGCGGTGAAGGTCTCCGGCAACTTCGGCGTGGGGGTGGCCTCGGCCGAGCCCGAGGCCGTGGCGGGGGCCACGGCCGCCGTCATGTCGCCGCGCTGACCGGGCCCGCCGGGCAGGACCACGACGCCCAGCACGGCGGCCACGGCCGCCACGGC
>NZ_JBFAIA010000330.1:0-3482 GCF_040654455.1 Nonomuraea sp. NPDC050691 | reverse complement strand
CTCCCCGGCCTCGGCCCGCGCCCGGAGCCCGGCGGCGTCCCAGCGGGCGGCCACCACCTGGGCCTCGGCGTCCGCGAGAGCGCGGTCGAACAGCTCCAGGCCCTGGCCGATGCTCAGCGGGGCGATGCCCGCCCGGGCGAGCCGGGCGACGTCGGCGGCCTCCAGGGTGCCGCCCATGCCGGTTCCGCCGGTGTCCCAGAGTCCCCAGGCGATGGACACCGCCGGCAGCCCCAGTCCCCGCCGGTGCCCGGCCAGCGCGTCCAGGAAGGCGTTCGCGGCGGCGTAGTTGCCCTGACCCGCGTTGCCCAACACCCCGGCCAACGACGAGAACACCACGAAGACGGACAGGTCCTTGTCGCGGGTCAGCTCGTGCAGATGCCAGGCCGCGTCCGCCTTGGGGGCCAGCACCCGATCCATCCGCTCCGGCGTCAGCCCCTCGACCACCGAGTCGTCCAGCACACCAGCCGCGTGGACGACCCCGCCCAGCGACGGGATCCCCTCCAGCAGAGCGGCCACCGCCTCACGGTCGGCCACATCACACGCCGCCACCCGCACCGAAGCGCCCAAGCCCGACAGCTCCGCCACCAGGTCGTCGGCCCCCGGAACCTCCAGCCCGCGACGCGAGACCAGCACCAGCTCCCGCACCCCATGCCGCTCCACCAACCGCCGCGCCACCAAAGCACCGAGCCCGCCGGTCCCGCCGGTCACCACCACCGCACCCGGAATCTCCACCCGGTCCGGCACCGCCTCCTGGCCACGGCGAGCCAGACGCGGCACCGACACCTTGCCCCCCGCCACCCGCACCTGCGACTCCGCCGCCGCCACCACACGCCCCCAGTCCGAGAACCCCTCCTCCACCTCGGCCAGCACGAACCGGCCCGGCTGCTCCGACTGAACCGAACGCACCAACCCCCACACCGCACCCGCCGCCACATCACCCGGCCGCGTCGCGAACACCACAACCTGCTCGGCGGCCGGCCCGGTCACCACCTCCAGCACCCGGCCCGTCAACGCACGCACCGACACCGGCACGTCCGGCCCCTGGCCCACGCACCACACCACCGACGGCACCCCACCGGAGACACCACCGGCCGGGGCCTCCACCCACTCCACCCCGTACGACATGGAGACGGCGGACGGCCCGCCCAGCGCCCCCGGAGGAACGGGGCGCACCCGCAGGGAGCCGAGCGAGAACACGGGTCGCGCGGACGCGTCGGCGGCCTCGACGGCGCAACCGTCCGAGCCGATCGCCCGCAGCCGCACCCGCAGGTCCGTGGCGCCGGCCGCGTGCAGGCGGGCTCCCCGCAGCTCGAACGGCAGCCGCAGTTCGCCCTCCGGCGCGGCCACCACCAGCGGGTGGAACATCGCGTCGAACAGGGCCGGGTGGATCCCGAACCCGGCGACCTCGACGCCCTCCGGGGCCGTCACCTCGGCGAACAGCTCATCCCCGCGCCGCCACAACGCCCGCAACCCCTGAAACGCCGGCCCGTACTCATAACCACGCTCAGCCAACCGCTCATAACCACCCTCCACCTCCACCGGCACCGCGCCCGAGGGCGGCCACACGGCAGCCCACGAGGCGGAGCCGTGCCCGGCGGCGGCGACGCCGATCGTGCCGGACAGGTGCCGGGTCCAGCCCGCCTCGGGGTCGTCGGCCGGCCGGGAGTGGAGCCGCACCGGCCGGGCGCCCGAGGCGTCGGGACGTTCGACGACCACCTGGACCACGACGCCGCCGCGGTCGGGCAGCACCAGCGGCGCCTCGAACATCAGCTCCTCGACCAGCTCGCAGCCGGTCCGCGCGCCCGCCTCCAGGACCAGGTCGGCCATGGCGGCCCCGGGCAGGACGACCGCCCCGCCCACTCGGTGGTCGGCCAGCCAGGGAGCGCCGGCCACGGACAGGCGGCCGGTGAGCACGGTCGGCCCCTCCTCCGCCAGGTCCACCACCGCGCCGAGCAGCGGATGCCCGGCCTCGGCCAGCCCCGCCGAGGGCAGCGCCTCGGACAGGGCCGCGGCGCGCGCGGGCGGGCTCAGCCAGTAACGCCGCCTGTCGAAGGCGTACGTGGGCAGGTCCGTACGGGTGCCGCGGCCGAACAGCGCGGGCCAGTCGACCGGCAGGCCGGCGACCCAGGCCCGGGCCAGGCAGGCGGTGAGCGCGTCCGGCTCCTGGGCGTCCCGCTGGTGCAGCGGCACGATCACGGTGTCCTCGCGGGTGACGCAGTCGTGCGCCATGCCGGACAGCACCGCCCTCGGCCCGACCTCGACGAGGACGCCGATCCCCTCGCCCTCCAGCCTGCGCACCATGGCCTGGAACATCACGGGCAGCCGGATCTGCTCCAGCCAGTAGCCCTGAGAGGTCCAGCGGGTGTCGGCCAGGCCGGTGAGCCCGGTGGCATAGGCCAGGCGCGGCTCGCCGAACCGCACGGCCGCCAGCTCCGCGGCGAACGCGTCGAGCACCGGCTCCATGAGCGGCGAGTGGAAGGCGTGGCTGACGGGCAGGCGGCGGGTGCGGCGGCCGAGCTCCCGCCAGCGGCCGGCCACGGCGAGGCAGGCGTCGGCGTCGCCGGACAGGACAACGCTGCCGGGCCCGTTGACGGCCGCCACCGAGACCAGGTGCTCCAGCCCCGCCAGGGTGGGCCTCACCTCGTCCTCGCCCGCCGCCATGGCGACCATCGCGCCGGGCGCGGTGAGCCGCTGCATCAGCCGGCCGCGGGCCGCGATCAGGCGGGCGGCGTCGGCCAGCGACCAGAGGCCCGCGACGTGGGCGGCGGCGAACTCGCCGACCGAGTGCCCGGCGACCGCCGCGGGCGCGAGGCCCAGCGACTCCAGCAGCCGGAACGCGGCCACCTCGAAGGCGAACAGCGCGGGCTGGGTGTAGGCGGTCTCGTCGAGCAGCGCCGCCTCGGGCGTGCCGGGCGCCGCCCACATCACCTCGCGCAGCGGCCGGTCGAGGTACGGGTCGAGCGCGGCCCACGCCTCGTCCAGGGCCGCGGCGAACACCGGCGAGAGCTCGGCCAGTTCCCTGCCCATGCCGGGCCGCTGGCCGCCCTGGCCGGTGAACAGGAAGGCGGCGCGGGCGTGCTCCGGCGCGACGCCCTCGACCACCGTGGGGGCGGGCTCCTGGCGGGCGTACGCGCCGAGGGCGGCGGTCAGTTCTCCGGCGTCGCGGCCGAGGACGACGGCGCGGTGCGGGAAGCGGGCCCGGGTGGTGGCGAGCGAGTGCGCCACGTCGGCCGGGTCGCGGGTGGAGGTGGCGCGTGTGGTCGTGACGTGGGCGTGCAGGCGGGCGGCCTGACCGCGCAGGGCGGCGGCGCTGTGAGCGCTGACCGGCCACGCGAGCGGCCCCCCGGTGGCCGGCGGCCCGGTGGTCGGCGGCTCGGTGGTCGGCGGCTCGGTGGTCGGCGGCTCGGTGGTCGGCGGCTCGGTGGTCGGCGGCTCGGTGGTCGGCGGCTCGGTGGCGGGCGCGGGTCCGGCCTCGGTCGCGG
>NZ_JBFAIA010000329.1:0-3499 GCF_040654455.1 Nonomuraea sp. NPDC050691 | reverse complement strand
CCTGGTCGTGCCGCAGGCGCCCGAGCCGGCGCCCCCCGCGCCCGCGCCCCGCGCCCCCGGCGCCGGGGGGTCCGGCGGCTCGAAGGGCTCCGGTCGCGAGGCGGCCCTGCCCGAGACCGGTGAGCGGATCACCGCGGCGAGCCCCGAGCCGGAGGAGGACGAGCCCACGGTCGGGTCGTCGCGCGCGGAGCCGGGCCGCCGCCTGGGCCCGGTCGTCGCGGCGGCCGCCGCCGTGGTGCTCGTCGCCGGAGTGGGCGGCTACCTGGGCCTGCGCTCGGTCCCCGACGACGGCCCGGTCAAGACGGCCGGCGCCTCGGCCACGGGGCCCGCCGCCGCGTCCGCGAAGGACTCCGCGCCGGCGACGTCCCCGGCCGCGCCGTCGGCCTCGGCGTCTTCTTCGGCGTCCCCTTCGGCGTCGCCGCCCGCCTCCCCGTCGGCGACTCCCACCCAGCCCGCGTCGCCCACCCCCACCGAGGCCAAGCCGTCCGATCCGGCCGACGCGCTGCCCAAGGGCTGGCACATGTACAAGGACAAGAAGATGGGCTTCTCGGTCGGCCTGCCCAAGGGCTGGGACATCCACGTCCGCGAGACCTCCCACCGGATCACCTTCCGCGGCCCGGGGGCGGGTCCCAAGTCCTATCTGCTGATCGAGGAGTCGCCGAACCCCGGCTCCGACCCGTACAAGGACTGGAAGAAGCAGGAGCGCACGGCCAAGTACAGCTTCGGCGGCTACAAGAAGCTCAGCATCAAGCGGGTCGACTACCAGAAGTCGGCCGCCGACTGGGACTTCACCTGGAACGCCGACTCGGGTCCGTCACGGGTGCGCAACCGGGGGTTCATCACCGACAACGGCCGCGCCTACGCCATCTACTGGCACACGCTGAAGAGCCGCTGGAAGGAAGACCTGCACTTCTTCGAGGGCTTCTGCGCGACGTTCAAACCGCGCAAGTAGGCTTCCCGGCGTGAACAGGGAGGTCGGCGGGCGCTACCGCCTCATCGAGCCGCTGGGCGAGGGCGGCATGGGGGTGGTCTGGCGTGCCCACGACCGGCTCCTCGACCGTACGGTCGCGGTCAAGGAGGTGCGCTACACCGGCGTCGGCGACGACAAGCGGGCCGACCTCAACCGCCGGACCATCCGGGAGGCCCGGGCGGCGGGCCGCCTCGACCACCCGTCGGTGGTGGTGATCCACGACGTCGTCGAGGAGGACGGGCGGCCGTGGATCGTCATGCAGCTCGTCCCGTCGCGGTCGCTGGCGCAGGTGCTCGGCGAGCAGGGGCCGCTGCCGGTCGAGCGGGTGGCGCTCATCGGCGAGCGGGTGCTCGGCGCGCTGCGCGCCGCCCACGCCACCGGCGTCCTGCACCGCGACGTCAAGCCCGAGAACGTGCTGCTCGCGCACGACGGCCGGGTCGTGCTGACCGACTTCGGCATCGCCACGCTGGAGGCCGAGCCGGGGCTGACCGCCACCGGCGGTCTCGTGGGCACGCCCGCGTACATGCCGCCCGAGCGGCTCAACGGCGAGCCCGCGCGGCCCGAGTCCGACCTGTGGTCGCTGGGGGCGACACTGTACGCGGCCGTCGAGGGCGCCCCGCCGTACCGGCGCGACTCGTGGGCGGCCACCGTCGCGGCCATCTTGCGCGACGCCCCCGCGCCGCCCGTCCGGGCGGGCGCGCTCACCCCGGTGATCATGGGGTTGCTGCACCGTGACCCGGCCGCCCGGATGCCGGCGGGCGAGGCGGCGCACCTGCTGGGGGTGATCGCCTCCGCCCGGGCCCACTCCGGCCGTACGGTGCCCGTGCCGGCGGTGTGGAGCCGTCCGCCCGCGCGGCGGCGGTTCATGGTGCCCGCCGCGATCGCCCTGGCCGCGGTCCTGGCCGCCGGCGGGACCCTGCTGGCGGTCCGCGCGACCGGCCTCGTGGGGCGGGACGGCGGTTCGTCGGCCCTGACGGGCACGACCTCCGAGCCCACCGCGACCGCCGAGACGTCCGCCAAGCCGTCCTGGACGTCCGAGACGTCCCGGCCCCCCGAACCGTCCCAGGCCTCGGAACCGACGGCCACTCCCAGCAGGACGGCCGCGGTCGTGCCGGACGGCTGGCGTGTGTACCGGGACGGCGCGGGCGGCTTCTCCATCGCCGTCCCGGCCGGCTGGAAGGTCACCAGGAGCAGCGAGCGCGCCAGCGTCACCGTGCGCGGTCCCGGCTCCCCCGGTGCGTTCCGCGTCGAGTGGACCATGCCCGAGGGGGTGTGGCGCGGGCCTGCACAGCACTGGAAGTCCCTGGAGAAGGAGATCACCGACAGGGCGGAGTTCCCCGGGTACCGCCGGATCGGCATCGAGCCGGCCACGTTCCTCGGACGGCCGGCGGCCGACTGGGAGTACACCTGGCGGCGCGACGGGACCCTCCTCCATGTGCTCAACCGCGGATTCCGCCCGGCCGCGGGCCCGCCGTTCGCGCTGTACTGGGAGGCGCCCGACTCCAGGTGGAGCCGCGACCGCCGCTACTTCGACATGTTCGTCGGCAGCTTCGCCCTCCGCTGACACCCGGTCTTTAATCCGGCGATGAGTGTGCTTGGGAGGGGCTTTATCGGGTAGGCGGCCCGCATGTCCGAATCAGCGGTAATGGTCGGTGGACGATACCGGCTGCTCAGGACCATCGGCCAGGGCGGCATGGGAACGGTCTGGCACGCTCACGACGAGGTGCTCGGCCGTGACGTGGCCGTGAAGGAGATCCACCCGCCCCCTGACCTCAATGGGCCGGAGCGGGACGTCTTCAGCGTGCGCACCTTCCGCGAGGCGCGGGCCGCCGGGCGGGTCGCGCACCCCGGTGTGGCGGCCGTCTACGACGTGCTGGAGGAGGGCGGCCACCCGTGGATCGTGATGCAGCTCGTCCGGTCGCGGACGCTGGGCGAGCTGGTCCGCGACGAGGGCCCGCTGCCCCAGGCCCGGGTGGCGGAGATCGGCCTGCAGCTGCTTGAGGCGCTGCGCGCCGCGCACGCCGCGGGCGTCCTGCACCGCGACGTCAAGCCGGACAACGTGCTGCTCGCCGAGGACGGCCGGGCGGTGCTGACCGACTTCGGCATCGCCACCACCGAGGACGAGGCGCCCGTCACCAGGACCGGCATCCTCGTCGGCACGCCCGCCTTCATGGCGCCGGAGCGGGCCGCGGGCGGCCAGGCCGTGCCGGAGTCGGACCTGTGGTCGCTGGGCGTCACTCTGTACGTGGCCGTGGAGGGCCACTCCCCCTTCCAGCGGGCGCACGCGCTGGCCACGCTGGGCGCCGTGCTGCACTCCGAGCCGCCGCCGCTGGCCCGCGCGGGCGCGCTCGGGCCGGTGCTGCTCGGGCTGCTGCACAAGGACCCGGCGCGGCGGATGAGCCTGGACGAGGCGCGGTGGCGGCTGCACGCGGTCGTCGCGGGCAACGCGCCCGAGCCGACGGCCCCGGTCGCCATCCCGGCGGGCGGCCTGACCGGCCCCGGCGCCGCCGCCGCCCTGGACGCGCCCCC
>NZ_JBFAIA010000328.1:0-3544 GCF_040654455.1 Nonomuraea sp. NPDC050691 | reverse complement strand
GGCACGGCCGCCTGCGCCGCGGACGCCGGGCGCGGGGGCCGGGCCATGCGGACGTCACCGCGCAGGATGCGCTGGCGGAGCTGGCGCAGCTCGGGCCCGGGGTCCAGTCCGAGCTCCTCGCTGAGGTGCCGGCGGGTGTTCTCGTAACGCTCCAAGGCGTCGGCGCGGCGTCCGACCCGGCACAGCGCCACCATGAGCAGGCCCACCAGCCCCTCGCGGAGCGGGTGCGTCGCCACCAGCGCGATCAGCTCGGGGATGAGCACCGCGTCACGGCCGGCGCGGGTCTCGACGTTGAGACACTCCTCGGTGACCGCCAGCCGTTCCTCGCTCAGCGTGTCGCGCAGCCGGTCCAGCAGTTCGCCGCCGGTGATGCCGGTCAGCGGCTCTCCGCGCCACAGCGCCAGTGCGCTGCGCATCCCCGCCGCCTGCGCCTCCTCCGTCTCCATGGCCCGCGCCCGCGCCACCAGCAGGCGGAACTCGTGCAGGTCGACCTGCTCGGCCGCCAGTCCCAGCAGGTATCCCTGCGGGCCGTGGGCGATCGTGACACCCGCCCGGGCCAGGGCCTGCCGGAGCCGCGACACGTAGCCCTGCACCAGGCCGCGCGCGCCGGCCGGCGGCCGTTCCCCCCACAACGCCGCTATCAGCCGCTCCATCGACACGGTCCGTCCCGCGTCGAGGGCGAGCAGCGCCAGCACGGCGCGCTGGCGCGGCGTGCCGAGCGGAATGTCCTGGAGCCCCCGCGACGCCCGGACCGTTCCCAAAAGCCCGATCTTTACGGCCTGCTCCAGACCCATCAGGTCCGTTTCAGCTGACATATCGCTCTCCGTCTGAAACATCGTTGTAACAGCGCGTGATGCGGGAGATACCGGATGAAGTCCAGCGCGCATCCTGTCGAAAACAAGCTCGCATCCAGTGCTCTCCAACACCATGAACACGATTTCCCCGCATTCGCACCGCAACGACCTTCGGATTGCGTGGCATGCCGCAATGCAGCCATCTCCGGAAAGAGGTAAGAGTGTCCTATCCATTGCGTGACGTGATGGAAGCGTTTTCCGAAACAGCGCGCCTTCATCCGGATCGCCCGGCCGTGACGCGCCATGACCGGACGGTCACGTATGCGGCACTGGAGGCCTGGGTCCGGGCGACGGCGCGGCGGCTGGGGCCGGACCCCGGGGTGGTCGGGGTGCTGACGTCGCGTACGGCGGGCACCGTGGCCGCTCTGCTCGGCACGCTGGCGGCCGGCGGGGTCTACTGCCCGATCGATCCCGCGTACCCGTGGCCGCGGCGGCAGGCGCTGATGGCGGCGAGCGGCTGCCGGGTGGTGATCGGCGAGCCCGGCTCCGCCGTACCGCCCGGGGCGCGCCTGACGCAGCTCCCCGACCCCGCCGTACCACCCGGGGTGCGCCTGACGCGGCCGCCCGGCCTCGGCGATCCCGCCGTGGAGGGCTTCGCGGCGGCCTCGCCGGACGACCCGGCGTACATCCTGTTCACCTCCGGCTCCACCGGCGAGCCCAAGCCGGTGGTGACGCCACGGGGGGCGATCTCGGCCGTGACGGCCGGGCTGCGGGAACTGTTCGGCATCACCCGGGACGACCGGGTGCTCCAGTTCGCCTCACTGAACTGGGACACCTGCCTGGAGGAGATCCTGCCCGCGCTGACCTCGTGCGCGACGCTGGTCTTCCACGACCACGCGTATTCCGGGTCCCTCCATCGGATGCTGCGGATGGTCGACGCCGAGCGGATCACCGTCCTGGACCTCCCCACGGCGTTCTGGCACGAACTGGTCCATCACCTGACGGCCGAGCGGGCCGCCCTCCCGCCCTCGGTGCGGCTGGTCGTCATCGGCGGGGAGGCGGTCAGCCCGGTACGGCTGGCGGACTGGCGCGCCCTCGGCCTCGACGCCGTCCGCCTGGTCAACACGTACGGGTGCACCGAGACCACGCTCATCACGCACGCCGTCGACCTGCACGGCCCGCGGGCCGCGAAGAGCGGGCCGGACGATCGGGTGCCGATCGGCCGGCCCCTCCCCCACGTCGTCGAGCGGATCACCGAGGAGGGCGAGCTGTTGGTCGGCGGGCCCGCGCTGGCGCTGGGCTACCGGGACCGGCCCGAGGCGACCGCCGAGCGGTTCGTCGAGCTGGACGATCCGGACGTCGTCCCTGAAGGCGGCGAACCGGGCCAGGGCCCCAGGCGGTACTTCCGCACCGGCGACCGGGTCAGCCGGCGCCCGGACGGCGCGCTCGTCCACGAGGGGCGGCTGGACCACGAGCTCAAGGTCCGCGGCATCCGGGTGGACCCGGGCGAGGTGGAGGCCCAGATCTCCGGCCACCCGCGGGTGGGGGCGGTGGCCGTGGTGGGCGTCCCGGTCGCCGGCCACACGACGCTCGCCGCCTACGTGGTGCCCCGCTCCCCCACCCTGACCGCCTCACTGGCCGAGGACGTCCTGGACTACCTGCGCGAGCACGTCCCGGCCCATCTCGTGCCTCATCGCATCACCGTCGTACCGGAGCTCGTCCACACGGCGAGCGGGAAAGTCGACCGGGCCGGATCGCACCGGCGATACAGGTCAGCCGTCGTTTAAGGAGACCCCTTTCATGAATGTCGACGCCGTATCTGTCGTATTCCGCGAAGTTCTTGAAGTTCCCGAGATCAGCGCTGATTCTGACTTTTTCGTTATGGGTGGGGATTCACTGCTCGCCACCCGCGTGCTGAGCGCGATCGCGCGAGCCAGCGGGGTGGAGCTGGAATTCGACGACCTCCTCGACGCGCCCACCCCCGGCGCCCTTGCCGCGAAAGTCAGGGGCATGGCATGAACGTCGTCGTCGTGGGAGCCGGTCTGGCCGGGCTGACCGCGGCCACCGATCTGGCCGCGCGCGGCGCAGAGGTGACCGTGCTGGAGGCGCGGGACCGGGTGGGCGGCCGGACGCACGGCCTGGAGGTCGAGCCGGGAGGCTGGGTGGACGCGGGCGCCGCCTACCTGGGCGAGCGGCACACCGCGCTCACCGCCCTGCTCGCCGCGCTGGACCTGAAGACCACGCCGGCCACCGTGGCCGGAGACAGCCGCTTCGCCCTCCGCGACGCCGGCCGGACCCGGCCCGGCCGCTTCCCGCCGCTGTCCGCGGTCGCGCTGGGCGAGATGTTCGACGCGCTGGAGGAGGTCACCCGGCTCGTACGGCCGGACGCCCCCTGGCTGACGGAGGGCGGCGCGCGGCTCGACGACCTGTCCGCGGAACGGTGGGCGGCCGAGCACCTGCGCCACCCGGACGCGCGGTTGTTCTTCCCGCTGTTCCTCGGCGAGATGATGGCCGCCGACCCGGCCGACGTGTCGGTCCTGCACATGGCCTTCTACCTGCGCTCCGGCGGCGGCATCCGCTACCTCAACGCCTTCGAGGGCGGCGCGCAGGAGTGGCGGATCGCCGGCGGCGCGCACCAGCTCTGCGAACGGCTGGCCGCCGCCCTGGGCGACCGGGTGCGGCTGGGCGAGCCGGTCCTGGCGCTGCACCAGGACGCCGGCGGCGTCACCGTCACCACGCCGCGCGGCCAG
>NZ_JBFAIA010000327.1:0-3557 GCF_040654455.1 Nonomuraea sp. NPDC050691 | reverse complement strand
GGCGGCCACGGCGGCGCGGCCGGCGCTCACGGCGGGCCCGCGAACGTCCACAGCACCCAGGTGGCCGGCGCCCACGTTCACAACACCCAGGTGGCCGGCCACGGCGGCCCTGGCCGGGGCCGACCGGGCGTCCCCGGCGGGCCCCACGGCGCCAACGGTCCCGGCGGCCGGCAGGGCCAGCCCGAGCAGGCCGCCAAGCAACGCCGCACCCTCACCTTCGCCCTGTCCGGCGCCGCCGCGGCGGCCCTGCTCGTCGTGGCCGGCGCGGTCATCGTGCAGACCGGCACGGACAAGCCCACCGAGGTCGTCGCCGTGGGCAACCGCTCCCAGGCGAGCCCCACCGACGGCTCGGGCGGCGGACAGCCCCTGGAGCCGCCGTCCATGGAGGCCACCCCCGAGACGGGCCTCCCGACGACCGGCACAGTCCCCACGCCGGACCTGGAGGAGCCCGACCCGACGAAGACGGCGGCGGCGCAGAAGGAGCCGAGCCCTCTCCAGCCGATCCCCACCCAGGCCCAGATCCCGGCCACGGTGGCCCCGCCGAAGCACCAGGAGAAGACCTCCGCGCCGGACCCCACCACCAAGCCGACCAGGACCAGGAAGCACCCGGACAACATGGTGGACCCGGCCACGGCGCCCACGGGCACGCAGGGCGACGACCAGCCCGCCCAGCCTCCGGCGCAGTCCACGGCGAAGCCGACCGCCAAGCCCACCGCGAAGCCCACGGTCAAGCCGACCACCGCGAAGCCCACGGCCAAGCCCAGCGCCACCCCGCTCAAGCCGAACCCGTACACGGCGGCCCAGGCGTGCGGGCCGGGCTACAAGGTGATCGACAGCCACGCGCTCGGCGGCGACGCCACGATCTTCCTGCTCTACAGCTCGGGCGCGGGCAAGAACTGCGTGGTGACCATGTCGAAGTACGTCTATCCGGGCAAGGTCGCGATGAACGCCGTCCTCCAGGTGAAGGGCGGCTCCAGCGGCTCGAACCCGGGCAGCTTCACCGCCTACGCGGGCCCGGTGCGCCTGAGCGCGAAGAAGCAGTGCGTGATCTGGGGCGGCACCTGGAAGACCCAGACCTGGAAGTCCGGCTGGAGCCACTGCAGCTGACCTCCTGACCGTTCCCCGAGGCGCCCTGCCGGTCTCCCGGTGGGGCGCCTTCCGTTGTGCAGGCCCGCGTTCTCTCCGTTCCCCTCTGTCCGCCGCCCCCGATCCGGGGGATGTACGCCGGCTCGCCCGTCCCGTCTGGAGGAAACGATGGCAACGACTGCAACCTCCCCACGCACGCCCGCCCGGGCAGCGAGTTCGCCCAGAGCTTCAGCAGCTGCAAGGCCTTCCTCGTCGCGGAGCTGTACATGGAGAACGGCGAACCGTGGAACGACTATTACTGCACGTACAACCCCAGCAACAACATGAACGACCTGCACTACGTGTGACCGCGTAGCCCCGCCTTCCCCTCGGGGGGAGGCGGGGCTACGCTGTTGACGTGATCGTCAGGTCGGACGCGCTGACGGCCCGGGGCAGGCGCACCCGGGAGGCGTTGGTGCGGGCCGGCAGGGAGGCGTTCGACGAGCACGGGTACGAGGCCGTGCGGGTCGACGACGTGTGCGCCAGGGCCGGGGTCTCGCACGGCACCTTCTACACGTACTTCGCCTCCAAGGAGGCGTTGTTCCGCGAGGTGGCCGGCGCGGTGGTGGGTGAGATGTTCGCCGCCAGCGTGGTGGGCCCGGCGGCGCCCGGCGACCCGTACGCGCGGATCGAGGCCGCCAACCGGCTCTACCTGCGCGCCTGGGCGGCCAACTCGCGACTGGTGCGCATGCTGGAGCAGGCCGCCGCGGGCGAGGAGGGCCTGCGCGAGCTGCTGCTGGAGCTGCGCGAGGTGTTCGTGCGGCGCGGCGCCGACGGGCTGCGCCGCCTCCAGGAGCAGGGCCTGGCCGACCCGGCGCTCGACCCGCGGCTCACCGCGATCATGCTGGGCGGCATGGTCGAGCACTTCGCCCGCGTCTGGCTCGACCTCGGCGAGCCCGCCGACGAGCGCGCGGCCGTGGACCTGCTGACCCGGCTGTGGGCCCGGGCCATCGGGTTGACACCGGCGTCGACTTCCGCGGAGGACACATGATCGCGAGCCGGCTCGACCCCGGCGACCCCGAGTACGCGCGGCGGCGCGAGGCGATGCTGGCCAAGGTGGCCGAGCTGGACGCCGAGCAGGCCAAGGCGGTGGCGGGCGGCGGCGAGAAGTACCGCGAGCGGCACCGGGCGCGGGGCAAGCTGCTCGCCCGGGAACGCGTCGAGCTGCTGCTCGACCCCGACTCCCCGTTCCTGGAGCTGTCGCCGCTGGCCGCCTGGGGCAGCGACTTCCACGTCGGCGCGAGCGTCGTGACGGGGATCGGGGTGATCGAGGGCGTCGAGTGCGTGGTCTGCGCCAGCGATCCCACGGTACGGGGCGGCGCCTCCAACCCGTGGACGCTCCGCAAGACCCTGCGCGCCTCCGACATCGCCCTCAAGAACCGCCTGCCATTCGTCAACCTCGTGGAGAGCGGCGGCGCGGACCTGCCGACGCAGAAGGAGATCTTCATCCCGGGCGGTCAGGTCTTCCGCGACCTGACGCGGCTGTCGGCGGCCGGGATCCCGACGATCGCGCTGGTCTTCGGCAACTCGACCGCCGGCGGCGCCTACGTGCCCGGGCTGAGCGACCACGTGGTGATGGTCCGCGACCGGGCGAAGGTGTTCCTCGGCGGTCCGCCGCTGGTGAAGATGGCGACCGGCGAGGAGTCCGACGACGAATCCCTCGGCGGCGCCGAGATGCACGCGCGCGTCAGCGGCCTGGCCGACCACCTCGCCGCCGACGAGCACGACGCGCTGCGCCTCGGGCGGCGGATCGTCCGCTCGCTCGGCTGGCGCAAGCTCGGCGCCCGGCCGCTCCCGGTCCGCGAGCCGGCCTATCCCGCCGAGGAGTTGCTCGGCGTCGTGCCGGACGACCTGCGCGTGCCGTTCGATCCGCGCGAGGTGATCGCCCGGATCGTGGACGGCAGCGAGTTCGACGAGTTCAAGCCGCTGTACGGCTCGTCGCTGGTCACCGGGTGGGCGCGGCTGCACGGCTACCCGCTCGGCGTCCTGGCCAACGCGCGGGGCGTGCTGTTCAGCGAGGAGTCGCAGAAGGCGGCCCAGTTCATCCAGCTCGCGAACCAGACGCGCACCCCGCTGCTGTTCCTGCAGAACACCACCGGCTACATGGTCGGCAAGGAGTACGAGCAGCGCGGCATCATCAAGCACGGCGCGATGATGATCAACGCCGTGTCCAACTCGACCGTGCCCCACCTGACCGTGGTCATGGGCGCCTCGTACGGGGCGGGCAACTACGGCATGTGCGGCCGGGCCTACGACCCGAGGTTCCTGTTCGCCTGGCCCGGCGCCAAGTCCGCGGTCATGGGACCGGCGCAGCTCGCCGGGGTGCTGTCGATCGTCGGCCGCGCGGCGGGCGCGGGGCCCGCGCGCCGGGGCCGCGACGCAGGCGACGCCCCCGGGCCGGCCGGGGGGGGTGGGTAAGGGCATCCGGCGCG
>NZ_JBFAIA010000326.1:0-3575 GCF_040654455.1 Nonomuraea sp. NPDC050691 | reverse complement strand
CTTGCGCCCCGGCCGCGGCCGCCGACGGCTCGCGGGCGCGACGCGACGCGGCGCCGCGCCGCGCCCGGCATGTTCCCCTGGGACGCCTCAGGAGGCGGGCGGCTCCTCGGCGAGCAGCGGTTCCGCCTCCCCGGCCACCGCCGGGGCCGCCGCGGACTCCGGGGCCGCCGTCGCCGCCGTCGCCGCCGTGGCCGTCTCGCCGGCGAGTGCCGGCTGCTCCGCCTCCGGCGCCTCCCTGCTCAGCCACACCACGCCCAGCGGCGGCACCCGCAGCCGGGTCGAGTACGGCAGCCCGTGCCACGACTCCTCGACCGCCTCCACCGAGCCCAGGTTGCCGACCCCGCTGCCCCAGTAGTCGTACGCGTCGGTGTTGAGCACCTCGGTCCACTGCCCGCCGTACGGCAGGCCGAGGTGGTAGTCCTCGTGCGGCGCGCCGCTGAAGTTGGCCACGCACGCCACCGCCGACCCGTCCTCCGCGAAGCGGACGAACGAGAACGTGTTGCCCGGGGCGTCGTCGGCGTCGATCCACCGGAACCCGGCCGGGTCCGTGTCCAGCTCCCACAACGCGGGCGTGTCACGGTAGAGCGCGTTCAGGTCGCGGACCAGCCGCTGCACGCCCTTGTGCCCGTCGAACTCCAGCACCCACCAGTCGAGCCCGCGCTCCTCCGACCACTCCGAGCCCTGGCCGAACTCGCCGCCCATGAACAGCAGCTGCTTGCCCGGATGCGCCCACATGAACCCCAGGAGGGCTCTGAGCTGGGCGAAGCGCTGCCATTCGTCGCCCGGCATCTTGCCCAGCAGCGAGCCCTTGCCGTGGACCACCTCGTCGTGCGACAGCGGGAGCACGTAGTTCTCGGAGTAGGCGTAGATCAGCGAGAACGTCATCTGATGGTGGTGGTACTGCCGGAAGACCGGCTCATGCCGGAGGTAGGCCAGCGTGTCGTGCATCCAGCCCATGTTCCACTTGAACCCGAACCCCAGGCCGCCCAGGTGCACCGGCCGCGAGACGCCCGGCCAGGCCGTCGACTCCTCGGCCACGGTGGAGATGCCCGGCTCGTCCCGGTAGGCGACGGCGTTCATCTCCTTGAGGAACTCGACGGCGTCGAGGTTCTCGCGCCCGCCGTAGATGTTCGGCGTCCACTCGCCCTCGCGGCGCGAGTAGTCGAGGTACAGCATCGAGGCCACGGCGTCCACCCGCAGCCCGTCGACGTGGAACTCCTTCAGCCAGTACAGGGCGTTGGCCACCAGGAAGTTGCGCACCTCCCTGCGGCCGAAGTCGAAGACGTACGTCCCCCAGTCCGGCTGCAGGCCGCGCTTCGGGTCGGCGTGCTCGTACAGCGGGGTGCCGTCGAAGCGGGCCAGGGCCCAGTCGTCCATCGGGAAGTGCGCGGGTACCCAGTCGAGCAGCACGCCGATGCCGGCCTGGTGCAGCCGGTCCACCAGGAAGCGGAACTCGTCGGGCTTGCCGAAGCGCGCCGTCGGCGCGTAGTAGGAGGTCACCTGGTAGCCCCACGACCCGCCGAACGGGTGCTCGGCCACCGGCAGCATCTCCACGTGCGTGAAGCCCATGTCGCGCACGTACTCGACGAGCTGGTCGGCCAGCTCCACGTACGACAGGCCGGGCCGCCACGAGCCGAGGTGCACCTCGTAGACGCTCATCGGGCCGCGCTGCGCCTGCTGCTCGCGCCGCCGCGCCATCCACTCGGCGTCGTCCCAGGCGTAGGAGGACTGGTCGACCACCGAGGCGGTCTGCGGCGGCACCTCGGTGCGGCGGGCCATCGGGTCGGCCTTGTCGCGCCACACGCCGTCGGCGCCGAGGATCTGGTACTTGTACCGCTCGCCCGGCCCCAGGTCGGGGACGAACAGCTCCCACACCCCGGAGCGGCCGAGGGAACGCATCGGGTAGGCGGTGCCGTCCCAGTGGTTGAAGTCGCCGACGACCCGGATGCCGCGCGCGTTCGGCGCCCAGACGGCGAACGCCGTGCCGTCCACGTCCTGGTGCCGCATGACGCGCGCGCCCAGGGCCTCCCACAGCCGCTCGTGCCGCCCCTCGCCGATGAGGTGCAGGTCGATCTCGCCGAGCGTGGGCCAGTGCCGGTACGGGTCACGCACCTCCTGCGGCTCCCCGCCGGCGTACTGGACGCTCAGCGTGTACGCGGGCACCTTGTCCAGGCCGGGCACCGTCACCTCGAACACCCCGTGGGCTTGGTGTTTCAGCTCGTGAGCCGTCCCGTCCTCCAGCACCACCCGCACCCGCTCGGCCAGCGGGCGCAGGGTGCGGAACGTCACGCCCCCCGCGACCGGGTGCGCGCCCAGGATCGAATGGGGATCGTGGTGCGCCCCGCCCGCGAGGCGGTCGAGCTCTGTCCTCATCGGCATGCTCCCAACCCTGCCCTACGACGACCGTCCAACCCAGCCACTGCCCGCTTTCACGGCGACAATCACCGAAAGTTGGGAATACCTGGTGTATGTCAGGGCACGGCCGGGGCTTCAGGGACTGGGGTTCTTCGCCGTGACGTCGCGCGGGACGACGCGGAAACCCTGCCAGTGCACCGGCATCGGATCGGCGTCCTCGTCGCGGGCCACGTGGTGGAAGTCCACGTTGACCCAGACCACCGGGTCGCTCAGCCGCTCTCCGCTCACGTAGCGGTCGACGCTGTCGCGGCAGCGCGGCAGCGGGTTCTGGGTGGCCAGGCGCTCGCACGCGTGGTACTGGGTGACGTACAGGTCGGCCCGGGTGAACGCCTCGTCGGCCGGGCCGCGGTACTCGGCGCTGTCGGAGTTGTCGATCTCCCAGGAGACCGGGTGCCGGTCGGCGTTGAGCGCCCTGGGGTCGAGGACCCGCCACCAGCGCATGCGCCGGTTGACGGCCCTGGTCTCGGTGGCGAAGCGGGTGCGGACCATGGACCGGCGCTTCGTGCCGTTTCCCGCGAAGTCGTACTGCTCCACGGCGTCGCGGGTGCCGCCGTTGACGTCGAAGTCGAGCCGCCAGAAGACGTTGTGGCTGTGCGACTCCTCGAAATGCCGCCGCCCGACGCCGATCGGCCAGCCGTGCCGGGGCGTGGTCACCGTGCCCGCCAGCGAGCCCGTGGCCCCGAGGCGCGGCGTGATGGAGCCGTCGTCGCCGAACACCCACTCCGCGACGTACGCGTACCAGCCCACCTGGTAGCCCGACAGCACCACCAGTTCCTGCCCCTGCCGCGACCTGCGGGCCTCGTCGTCGCCGAAGCCGTCCTTGAGGTGGGCGTGGCCGCGCGCCCTGGTGGTGACGCACACGTACGAGCCGCGCCGCTCGCCGCCGGGGCAGTCGGCCGCGGTCAGCGCGATGGCGGACTCGCCGAGCGAGCCGAGGTCGTGGTAGCGCGGCTCGCCGCTGTCGTACGGCACGTGGATCTGCGCGAGCGCCGCGCTGCGCAGCACGTTCTGCGGGCCACCGCCCCTCGGGGTGTAGACGACGTGGCTCAGGGTCACACAGGTGCAGAGCGAAGTTTCTCTGCGCCTGTGGGGCGCTCCTAAGCCGAGCGAGGCACTGCGTTCATCTCGAGCGGAAGGTAATCATCGACCCTGAAGAGGTG
>NZ_JBFAIA010000325.1:0-3684 GCF_040654455.1 Nonomuraea sp. NPDC050691 | reverse complement strand
CGCGTACGGTGTCGTCGGCGCCGGCGCTGATCAGACGTCTTCCGTCCGGGCTGAAGGCCACCTGAGCGATGGAGTCGCGGACGGACTCGTGTCGAACGCGATGAGTGCCCCGCACCGCCGGCATACGCCGTAGAGGCCGCGGTCCATGCGTTCGAGCGCCGCCTCGACCGTGGCGGCCCGCCGGTGGTCGCCCAGCGACAGGGCGGCGCCGAGCCGGTCGTGGAGCAGGGCGCGCAGCTTTTCCAGCTGCGCCAGATGCTGGTCGTAACGCTGCAGAAGGGTGTGAACTGATCTGACGTCGGCCATGACGACGACGGCTCCTTGCGTACGTGAAAGGCCATCCACGGTGAGAAGGGATGGCGATGCCGACCCCCGGCCCGGCCACGACGGGCAGGGCAGGGGTTTGCGACACCCGGGCGTGCGGGCGCGCGTACAGGAGATCGAAGAGGGGACGGCTAGATCAGCGGCGGGCTGCGTGAGCCCGTGGCGCGGTGCCCGACCTGCTGGGGATCGCGGATCGCGGCCGAGTCGAGGCCCGGCGCGGGCAGCAGCGGGACGTGGGCGGCCTCGGTGGCGCGCTCACCGCGCAGCGCCAGCCACAGCACGTGGTGCTCGCGGACGCTCGCGTTCTGCGGCGGCAGGCTCGACAGCTGCCCGTCGCCCGCCCCCGGCACCCAGGTCTGCCCGGCCGCGGCCGGACGGTGTGCGGGGTCGCCACCGTGCCAGGCGGGAAGCGAGCCGATCATCAGCAGGGACAACAGGACCAGGCCCACCACGCCCGTGAACGTGGCGGACCCGCGTGGTGTTCTCCACGGTCCCGTCATACGGCCGACCATAGCCCAGCCCGCGCGGAAAGGCACACGCCCTCACCAGCCAGATCACCGAGGCGGGGCTCCGGCGGTGGTTCCGGGGTACGGTGACCCCGGAACCACTGTCCGCCCCGAGCCCCGGCTTGGGACGAGGGAGAGGAGGACTCGTGCGCACCCGCCTGGCCGCCGCGCTCGTCCTCCTGCTGCACCTTTTCGCGCCGGTCGGCGGGAACGGCTCCCTCGCGCGTCCGTCCGATCCGTCGATCCAGGCCGTCGAGGCCGTCCTCACCCACTTCGTCCAGGCCGCGGGACACGACCAGACCGTCCAGGCCGCGGAACACCCCCGGATCGCCCAGACCGCGGAACACCCCCGGATCGTCCAGGCCGCGGAACACCCCCGGATCGTCCAGGCCGCGGGACACCCCCGGGAGGAGCGGGCGTCCCGCGGGCACCCGCCCGCCATGGCGGCGGCCGGGTCCGGCGGCCTGGCGGTGCTGCCCGGCGCGGCCGTCCCCGTACCGAACTCGCCGGGGGCGGCCGTCGTGGCCGCCCTCCGGCAGCCCTGCCCGACGCCGGACCGCCGCGCGGCGCCGGCTCGCGCGCCTCCCGCCTCCACGCGCTGACGCTCGTTCCCGTTCGTCGACGAAGCCCGTGGAGGCTCCCATGTCACGTGCGCCCGTGTGGCGCGCGGTGGTCGCGTGCGCCGTCATCGCCACCGCATTCATCCTCGCGTTCACCCTCTCGCCGCGCCTCGGACTCGACCTGCGCGGCGGCACCCAACTCGTGTTCGAGACCCACGACTCCCCCACCGCCAAGGCCGACGCCGAGGCCACCGACCGGGCGCTGGACGTGCTCGGGCGCCGGGCCGACGCGCTCGGGGTCGTCGATCCCACGCTCGTGCGCTCCGGCGAGCGGCGGATCATCGTGGAACTGCCCGGCGTGCTCGACCCGCGCCAGGCCGCCGAGGTCATCGGCAAGACCGCCCAGCTCGCCTTCCATCCCGTACGCGGCGTCGCCGGCCCCCGGGCCGATGCCCGGGAAGATCCCGCCCAGGAGGTCGTCCTCCCCGACGAGTCCGGGACGCGGCTGCGGCTCGGCCCCGCCGCCGTCAGCGGCGACGGGGTGACCGACGCGGCCGCCCGCAGCGACCCCCAGCAGGGTCCCGGCTGGTTCGTCACCGTCGACTTCCGCGACGCCGCGGCCTGGCAGCGGCTGACCGGCGCGGCGGCCTGCGAGGCGCCCGGCGACCCGAAACGGCGGGTCGCGATCGTCCTGGACCGCGAGATCATCTCCTCGCCGCAGGTGGACCCGTCGGTGGCCTGCCGGGCCGGCATGCCGGGCGGATCCACGCGGATCACCGGCTCGTTCACCCAGCAGGAGGCGAACGACCTCGCCGTGCTCGTCAAGGGCGGCGCCCTGCCGGTGCCGCTGACGCTGGTCGAGCAGCGCACCGTCGGCCCCACGCTGGGGGCGCAGGCCATCGAGGCCAGCGCCAAGGCGGGCGTGGCCGGGCTGGTGCTCACCACGCTGTTCATCGTCGTCGTCTACCGCGTGGTGGGCCTGCTCGCGGCCGTGGCGCTGGCCGTCTACGGGCTCATCTCGTACGCGGCGCTGCTCGCGCTCGGCGCGACGCTCACGCTGCCGGGGCTGGCCGGGTTCGTGCTCGCGATCGGCATGGCCGTGGACGCCAACGTCCTGGTCTTCGAACGCGCCCGCGAGGAGTTCGGCCGGCGGCCGGGCCGGGGCCTGCGGGCGGCCCTGGACCGTGGCTTCCGGCACGCCTGGAGCGCCATCGCCGACTCCGGCATCACCACGTTGCTGGCCGCCGGCCTGCTGTTCTGGCTGGCCTCGGGGCCGGTGCGCGGGTTCGGCGTCACCCTGGCCATCGGCGTGCTGGCCTCGCTCGTCTCGGCCATGCTCATCACCCGGGTCCTCGTCCACCTCGTGGCCGGACGGCTGAACCCGCGCGTGTCCGGTCTGGGCGGCATCGGGTGGATCAGGACGTGGGTCGGCAGGCGCGGCCCGGACCTGATGGCGCGCGGCCGGCTCTGGCTCGGCCTCGCGGGCGCGCTCACCGCCGCCGCCGTCGCGGGCCTGGTCCTGCACGGGCTGAACGTCGGGGTGGAGTTCACCGGGGGGCGTCTGGTCGAGTTCGCCGCGAGCCGGCCGGTGGGCGCCGAGGCGGCCCGGCAGGTCGTGACCGCCGCCGGGCATCCGCAGGCCGTGGTGCAGGTCGCCGGTGAGGCGATCACCGTGCGGACCGGGCAGATCACCGCGGACGAGGTGGCCGGCCTGGAGCGGGCCCTCGACTCCGGGCTGGGCGAGGTGGCCAAGCAGCGCGACGAGCTGATCGGCCCCAGTCTGGGCGAGGAACTGCGCCGCAACGCGTTCGTCGCCCTCGGTGTGGCGCTCGGGGCGCAGCTCGTCTACCTGGCGGTCAGGTTCCGGTGGACGTTCGGGGCCGCCGCCGTGCTGGCGCTGGTGGTGGACGCGGCGGCCGTCGTGGGCGCGTTCGCCTGGCTGGGCAAGCCGGTGGACGGGGTGTTCCTGGCCGCCATGCTCACCGTCATCGGGTACTCGATCAACGACAAGGTGGTGGTGTTCGACCGGGTCCGGGAGTTGTGGAGCGCACACCGGGACAGGCCGTTCGCCGAGGTCGTCAACGGGGCGATCCTGCAGACCGTGCCGCGGACGGTCAACACCGGCATGGGCGCGCTGTTCATCCTGGTCGCCCTGGCCGTCTTCGGCGGCGACTCGCTGCGGGACTTCGCGATCGCGCTGGTCATCGGCATCGTGGCCGGGACGGCGTCCTCCGCGTTCGTGGCGGGGCCGCTGGCGGTCGAGCTGGAACGGCGTGCTGACCGGCCGCCGCCAC
>NZ_JBFAIA010000324.1:0-3697 GCF_040654455.1 Nonomuraea sp. NPDC050691 | reverse complement strand
GGGCGCCGGCCGGGCCCGGCCGCGCCCCGCGCGCGGCCGGCCGATGCCGCACCGCGTGATACCGCACCAAGAACAACGCAATGGGCCACGGCCCCCGAAATCGGAGGATCCATGACGGAGTCAGTGTCGGTGGTCATCCCGTGCTACCGGTCGGCGCGTACACTTCCGCTGCTGGTGCCCAGGGTCGTCTCCGTGCTGTGCGAGCTGGGCGTGCGGTACGAGGTGATCCTCGTCGTCGACGGGAGCCCGGACGACACCTGGGCCGCCGCCGCCGAGCTGGCCCGGCACGTGGAGGGCGTGCGCGCGATCCACCTGTCCCGCAACTACGGCCAGCACAACGCCCTGGTCGCGGGCATCAGGGAGGCCGGGTCGCAGGTCGTCGTCACGATGGACGACGACCTCCAGCACCTGCCCGAGCAGATCCCGAACCTGCTGGCGGCCCTGGAGGGCGACCGCCTCGACCTGGTCTACGGGGTGCCGCACGTGGAGGAGCACGGCTACCTGCGCAGCCTGGCCTCCCGCACGGTCAAGGCGTGCATGTCCGCCACGCTGGGCTTCCGCGGCGCCCGCAAGATCAGCGCGTTCCGCGCCTTCCGCACCCACCTGCGCGACGGGTTCGCCCAGCTCTCGGGCCCGCACGCGTCCATCGACGTGGCCCTGTCGTGGGCCACGACCCAGGTCGGCTCGGTGTCGGTCCAGATGAAACACCGCCAGCACGGCCGGTCCAACTACTCGCTGCCCCTGCTGGTGCGGCACACGGCGAACATGGTGCTGGGATACAGCGCGGCGCCGCTGCGCCTGGCCAGCTACCTCGGTTTCGCCGCCGGCGTGTTCGGCCTGCTGCTGGGCGGAGCCGTCCTGTGGCACTTCGCGACCGGCGGCACGACCGTGGCCGGGTTCACCACGATCGCCTCGATGGTCGCCCTGTTCTCGGCGGCGCAACTCATCGCCATCGGCGTCCTCGGCGAATACGTCGGCCGTATTCACGGCAGCGGAATGGGCCACCCCACCTACGTGGTCCGGGAGCGGATCGGCTCGGGCGCCCCTCTCGCGCCGCCCCGGCGCAGCGACGCCGCCGGGCTCGCCGCGCGCAATCCGTGACCAAGTCATCGGCTCTCCACCAACCGGCCAAGCTATCGCCCGCGAACGCGCCCGGCGCGCGCCGCCGCGGCCCGCCCGAACAGGCACGGGCTAGAAACGGAAACAGGAAATCGGCCGACGTCATTTCGCATTCACGAGCCGATTGTCGAAGCGATCGGCCCCGAAATGCCACCGGCTCGGTGAAACACTCGTCGAATGGAGTGAGTGTGCGTTTCTTGCCCGCTCAGGAACACATCACGGCCGGAATAGTCGGCCTGGGATATGTCGGATCGTGTATAGCCGCGACCCTCGCCGACAGCGGCGTCCGGGTGATCGGGGTGGACACCGACGCCACGCTCGTCGAGGAGCTGGCCGGCGGACACTGCCGGTTCAGCGAAGCGGGGCTGCCCGAGCTGATCTCCGGCCTGGCCGGCACGGCGGCCTTCCAGGCCACCACGGAGTACGCGGCGCTCGCCTCGGCCGACGTGGTGATCGTCACGGTCGGCACGCCCATCCGCGACCAGGGCGAGCTGATGGACCTCCAGCTCCGCGGCGCCTGCGAGGAGCTGAGCAGGCACCTGCGCCCCGGCCAGCTGCTGATCTTCAAGAGCACCGTTCCCGCCGGGATGACGCGCGCGCTCGTCGTCCCCCTGCTGGAGCGCTCCGGCCTGACCTGCGGGACGGACTTCGGCCTGGCCTTCTGCCCCGAGCGGCTCTCCGAGGGGAACGCGCTGCGGGAACTGCGCACCTTCCCCATCGTGGTGGGCGGCTGGTGCGACGAGAGCACCGACACCGCCGCGGAGTTCTGGCGGCGCGCCCTGGGCGTCGAGATCATCCGCTGCGCGTCGCTGGAGACGGCCGAGATGGTCAAGCTCGCCGACAACTGGTGGATCGACCACAACATCGCGATGGCCAACGAACTCGCCCAGGTGTGCGCCACGGTCGACGTGGACGTGCTCGACGTGATCGCCGCGGCGAACTCGATCAAGAAGGGCAGCGGCAGCGTCAACATCCTCCTGCCGAGCGTCGGTGTCGGCGGCTCGTGCCTCACGAAGGACCCGTGGATGGTGTGGCGCTCGGCCCGCGAACGCGGCCTGGCCCTGCGCACGATCCCGGCGGCGCGGGAGGTGAACGACGGGATGCCGCACTACACCGTCGGCCTCATCGTGGAGGAGCTGGCCAAGCTCGGCCGCACGCCGGAGCAGGCCAAGGTCGCGGTGCTGGGCCTGGCGTTCAAGAACGACACCGGTGACCTGCGGGCCACGCCCACCCAGCCCGTCATCGCGGCGCTGCGCGAGGCCGGCGCCCAGGTCGCGCTGCACGACCCGCTGGTGGACGAGGACGAGGCCGAGAAGACCTTCGGTGTGCGGCCGTGCGCGTCCGTCGAGGAGGCGGTGCGCGACGCCGACTGCCTGGCCGTGCTGGCCTGGCACAAGCCGTTCCACGATCTGGACCTCACGTGGCTGCGCGCACGGGTGGCCGCGTCGTGCGCGGTGATCGACGGGCGCGCCTACTACCCGCGCGAGACCATCGCCCGCCTGCGCGAGCTGGGCTTCGCCTACCGCGGGATCGGACGGTAGACGCCATGGCACGAGTGGTCGTCACGGGCGGCAGCGGATTCGTCGGAAGCCATCTGGTCGAGCGGCTCGTCGCCGAGGGCCATGAGACCACGGTCTTCGACCACGGCGCCCCGCCGCCCGGCCTCTTCTCCGGCCCGGACGCGCCCCGGTACGTCAGCGGCGACATCCGCGACCGCGCCCAGGTGGCCGCCGCCATCGAGCCCGGCGTCGACGTCGTCTACCACCTCGCCGCGGTGGTGGGCGTCGACCGCTACCTCGACGAGCCGCTGGACGTCATCGACATCAACCTCGGGGGCACCCGGAACGTCCTCGACCTGGCCGAGCGGGCCGGCGCCAAGGTCGTGCTGGCCAGCACGAGCGAGGTCTTCGGCAAGAACCCGGCGGTGCCCTGGGCGGAGAACGACGACCGGGTGCTCGGCAGCACGGCCGTCGACCGGTGGAGCTACTCCTCCAGCAAGGCGCTGGCCGAGCACCTGACGTTCGCCTTCGTCCGGCAGCGCGGCCTGCGCGCGACGATCGTGCGCTACTTCAACGTCTACGGCCCGCGCCAGCGGCCCGCGTTCGTCGTCAGCCGGACGGTCCACCGGGCGCTGCGCGGCCTGCCGCCGATCGTCTACGACGACGGCGGCCAGACCCGGTGCTTCACCTTCGTGGACGACGCCATCGACGCCACGCTGACGGCCGGCGCGAGCGAGAAGGCCGACGGCGAGTGCTTCAACGTCGGCAGCTCCGAGGAGACCACGGTCGGCGAGGTGGTACGGCTCATCCTCGAACTCACCGGGGACGGGCCGGCGGCCGTGCCGCTCGACACCGGCGCGCGGCTCGGCACGCGCTACCAGGACCTGCGCCGCAGGATCCCGGACGCCCGCAAGGCGGGCGAGGTGCTCGGCTGGCGGGCCACGACCGAGCTGCGTGAGGGGCTGTCCCGCACCATCGCGTGGGCCCGGGCGACCCCGTGGTGGCTGGCGCAGGAGGACAGCGGCCAGTCCTGACCCTGGAACGCCCGCGGGGACGGCCGGGCCCACGCGATAGTGCGG
>NZ_JBFAIA010000323.1:0-3745 GCF_040654455.1 Nonomuraea sp. NPDC050691 | reverse complement strand
GCGCGTCGGGCTTCGCGCCGTCCGCGACCAGTGCGGAGGCGGTGACGACCTTGAACGTGGACCCGGGCGGGTACTTGCCGAGCAGCGCCCGGTTGAAGCCGCCCGGCTTGTTGACCACGGCGAGGATCTCGCCGGTGGAGGGCCGCAGCGCCACCAGCGAGGCGGGCTTGTCCACGCCCTCCAGCGCGGCCGCCCCCGCCCGGTGCACCTTCAGGTCGATGGTGCTCTTCAGCGGCTCCTTGTCGCCGGCCGCGACGAGCGTCTCGACCGGCTCGTCCCCCTCGTACAGCTCGATCGTGGTCTCCTTGTAGGGGGCGAACCAGTCCGGGTACGTCTGCTTGAGGCCCTCGACGAGCTGCTGCACCGAGCCGGGCGTGCCGGGGGTGTCGATGCGCTCGCCGCCGGCGGCGAGGACGTGCGCCGGCTCGCCCGGCCGGGTGATCGCCCGCAGCGACCTGCCCTTCCTGAGCAGGCGGTGGATGGTGGCCGGGGTCCAGGCGACCTTCCACCTGCCGTCGCGCTCCACCAGCTTGAGCTCGCCGTCGTAGTCCCAGTCCCTGGTCCCCCGGATGCCGCCTTGGAAGGACACGGTGCCGTCGTCCCCCACGGTCCGGGCGAAGACCCCGTTCGGAATGTTGCGCCGGAAGGAGGCGTGCTCGGCCTTGAGATCGGTGAGGAAGCGCCGGTGCCACTGCTCGAAGTCGGCGGGCGGGTCGGCGACGAGGCGGCGCATGCCGGCGTAGTCCTGCGCGGTCCACGCACTCAGGTAGGCGTCGGCGGTCTGCTCGGGCGCGCCCTCGGTGCGCAGCGCCCAGAACGTGCCGCCGGCCACGAGGACCGGGACGAGGATCGCCGCGGTGACCCACGGCCACCTGCGCCTTCTGCGCCGACGCGGCCCGTCCTCCCTGAGGTGGGCGTAGATTGTCCCCGTTGGTGGTGCCATGGGGTGAGAAGACCAGAGCCCTCACCGCTCTGTCCAATACCGATATGAGCCGAACATGCATATGAGTTTGGCTATAGTTGCTGCTCATGGACCTCGTCCGGCACCTTCGCTACTTCATCGTGGTCGCGGAGGAACTCCACTTCGGCAACGCCGCGATCCGGCTCGGCATGGCGCAACCGCCGCTCAGCCAGCGGATCAAGCGCCTGGAGGAGGAGCTGGGGGTCCGGCTGTTCGACCGCTCCGCGCGGCAGGTCCGGCTGACCGAGTCCGGGCGGCTGCTGCTCGGCGAGGCCCGCGAGGTCGTCTCCCGGGTCGACCGGCTGCGCGAGCTGGCCCGGCACGGCCAGGGCGCCGTGCTGCGCGTCGGAGTCCCGCCCGACCTGGCGCCCGCCGTGATCGCCGGGCTCGTCGCCGGCTTCCGGGAGAGCCATCCCGAGGTACGCCTCGCGCCCGCCGAGATCTGGACGGCCGAGCAGGTCGCCGCGCTCGCCGAGGGCGCCATCGACGTGGGCATCGTGCGCCACCCCCTCGCCGCGCCCGGCCTGCTGTTCGGCCCGCCCCTGATCCAGCCGCAGGGCGTGCTGCTGGCCGAGGACGACCCGCTGGCCCAGGGCGGCGAGCTGCACCTGGCCGACCTGGGCGGGCGTGAGCTGCTGATGCCGCCCCGCGAGGGCGAGCCCGGCGTCCACGCCGAGGTGCTGGCCGAGTGCCGCCGCCACGGCTACGTGCCGCCGCAGGTGCACGAGGGCGCCGGCCTGGGCCTCGTGCTCGCGGGCGCCGCGGTGGCCTTCGGGCCGCACGCGGACCTGCCGGGGCTGGCCTGGCGCCCGCTGCTAGGCTCGCCCATCGCCGGTCGGGTCTCCACGGCCTGGCGGGTCGAGACGGAAGCGGTCGCCGCCTTCTCGGCGGTGGCCGTACGAACGCTGAAGGAGCGCGCCGGTATGGCGGACGAGGGCGCGATGCCCGTGCGGCGGGTCAGCCGCCGGCCGGGGGTGCTGGCATGAACGAGCCGGACTTCGGCGGCGTGTTCCGCGCGGCGGGCGTCACCGGCTGGCTGCACGCCACGGACATCGACACCGGCCGGCAGGTGGGGCACGGCTCCGACGTGCCGGTGCCGACCGCGTCGGTGTTCAAGGTGCCGCTGCTGGTCGCGTTCTGCCGGCAGGCCGACGCCGGGCTGCTCGACCCGGCCGCGCCGGTGACCGTACGGGCGGACGAGCGGGCCTTCGGGCCCACCGGGGTGTCGGCCATGCTGGACGACGTCACGATGTCGTTGCGGGACCTCGCCTACCTGATGATCGCGGTCAGCGACAACACCGCCGCCGACGTGCTGTCGGCCCGCGTGGGGTTCGACGCGGTCAACGCCATGCTGGCCGGGTTCGGGCTGGAGGGCACCTGCGTCCAGCAGAAGGCGGCCGACTTCTACACGAGCATGGCCGAGGACACCGGCCACGGCTGGCCGTACCTCGACCCGGAGGAGATCGACCGGCTGAGCGTGCTCGACCCGCCGCGCACCAACCGCAGCACCCCGCGCGAGACGGCCGAGCTGTTCGGGCTCATCTGGCGCGACGAGGCCGCCTCGCCCGCCTCCTGCGCCTGGATGCGCTCCGTGCTCAACAAGCAGGTGTGGCCGCACCGGCTGGCCTCCGGCTTCCCGTACGACGACGTGGACGTCAGCGGCAAGACCGGCTCGCTGCCGACGCTGCGCAACGAGGCCGGGGTGGTCGAGTACCCCGACGGCGGCCGGTACGCGGTGGCGGTGTTCACCCGCTCCTTCAGCCCCGCGGTCAACCAGCCGCGCGCCGACGCCGTGATCGGCACGGCCGCGCGTATGGCGGTGGACCACCTAAGACGCTAGCTAGTTGTGTGGCGGAGCGGGTATGACTTCCGCCCGACCGGGCGACAGGATGGGGCACATGGTTGCTGAAGGGACACTCCTCTGGGAGCCGACCGAAGAGATCGTCAAGCGCGCCAAGCTCACCCGCTACCTTGAGGGGCTCGGGCGCGCGGGGGCGGACTACGAGCAGGTCTGGCGGTGGTCCGTCGAGCGTCCGGAGGAGTTCTGGACGTCGATCTGGGACCACTTCGAGGTCGTCGGCGAGCGTGGTGACGGGCCCGTCATCTCTGGGACGATGCCGGGCGCCGAATGGTTCACCGGAAGCAGCCTCAACTACGCGGAGAACGCGCTGCGTCACACCGACGGCACGGCCGTGGTGTTCGTCTCGGAGGACGGTGCCCGCCAGGAGATCAGCCATGACGAGCTGCGCGAGGAGGTGGCCCGCGTGCGGGCCGGGCTTGTGCGTCTCGGCGTCGGCCGCGGCGACCGGGTGGCGGCCTACCTGCCCAACATCCCGCAGGCGCTCGTCGCCTTCCTGGCCACCGCCTCCCTCGGCGCCGTCTGGTCGGCCGGCTCGCCCGACTTCGGGGTGGCCGGCATCGTGGACCGCTTCAAGCAGATCGAGCCCAAGGTGCTGATCGCCGTCGACGGCTACCGCTACAACGGCAAGGCCTACGACCGCTCGGCGGCGGTGAACGAGATCGCCGCCGCGCTGCCCTCGCTGCGCGCCACCGTGTGGATCCCGTACCTGTCGGCCGCGGCCGAGGGGCTGCCGCCCCAGCAGGCCGAGCCCGCCCCCGGTCCGGCGCGGTCCGTACCGCACGGTGAGGTGATCGGCTGGGAGGGGCTGCGCGCGGAGCACGGTCCGCTGGAGTTCGAGCGGGTGCCGTTCGGCCATCCCCTGTGGATCCTCTACTCCAGCGGCACCACCGGGCTGCCCAAGCCGATCGTCCACGGCCACGGCG
>NZ_JBFAIA010000322.1:0-3815 GCF_040654455.1 Nonomuraea sp. NPDC050691 | reverse complement strand
CGCCGGGGGCACGCGCAGCGGCACGGGGCCGGCCGGGCGCCGCTGGTCGCGGTCCTTGGCCAGCTCGCCCAGCATGCCCGCCGGCGGGGCGGCGACCAGCGTGGTCGCCTCCGGCATGGTGTTGACGAACGCGCCGTCCCTGAACTGCGGTGAGCGCCGGATCCGCTCCACCCGCGAGGGCCCCGACCGCAGGGGCCGCACGCCCAGTTCCGCGGGCACGTCCCGCAGCGCCCATCCCGCCGCGGCGAGGGCCGCCCCGCCCATGAGGATCCGCCGTGCCGTCCGCAGTGCCGTCATCGTTCACTCTCCCCAGGAAGTCTGTTCCGTCCTGCTCAACGGAGCGGGGCGGCCGTGCTGTTCCCCGTACGACGATATATCGCGATAGGTCAGACCGTTTTGATGGCGCCGCCGTCGATGACGTAGTCGGCGCCGTTGACGCTCGCGGCGCGCGGCGAGGCCAGGTACGTCACCAGGGCGGCGACCTCCTCCGGTCCGACGAACCTGCCGGTCGTCATCCCGATGCCGGCCGGCACCCCCGCGAGCAGTTGCTCGTGCTCCAGGCCCAGCGAGGCCGCGAGAGCCGCGCCGTACCCCTGGGGATCTTCCCACATCGCGGTGCGGGCCGGCCCGGGGGAGACGGTGTTCACGCGGACGCCCTGCGGCCCGTACTCCTCGGCCAGCGCCTTGCCGAACGCCGTCAGCGCCGCCTTGCTGGTCGTGTACGGGGTCGGGCCGGAGTGCGGCATCCGCGCGCCGATCGAGGAGATGTTCACCACCGCGCCGCCCCGCCGCACCAGGCTGGGCAGGGCGGCCCGGGTGGCGCGGACGGCGCTGAGGAAGTTCAGGTCGAGCGCCTGGCGCCACTGCTCCTCGCCGAAGCCGAGGAAACCGCCGACCTGCCCCTCGCCCCCGTCGCCGCCGCCCACGTTGTTGACGAGCAGGTCGAGCTCGCCCACCTCGGCCAGCGCCCGTTCGACCAGCCCGGCGGGGCCCTCCGGCGTGGAGAGATCGGCGGTCAGGGCGATCGCGCCGGTCGCCTTCAGCTCGGGGCTGACGGTGCGGGCGCCCGCCACGACGCGCACGCCCTCCTCCGCCAGCGCGGCCACGACGGCCAGGCCGAGGCCCCTGCTGGCGCCGGTGACGAGGGCGGTCGTTCCGCTGAGTCGCAGATCCATGAGAGGTCCTCCAGCGTTAATCGCTTCATCGGTGATGCGAGAAACATAGAACATGCAACACCAATGATGCAACTCCTTGGGTAATCGGGACGGTGGTGTAGCCTTGCCTCTCGTGACAGAAGCGACGCGGGCACTGCGGTCGGACGCCGAGCGCACCGTCCGCCAGATCCTCGAGGCCGCCGAACGGGTCCTCAGCCGCAACCCGGCGGCCACCATGGAGCAGATCGCCGAGGAGGCGGGCGTGGCCCGCACCACCGTCCACCGGCGCTTCGCCTCCCGCGACGCGCTGGTCGGCGCGATGGCCGCCTGGGCGACACGCCGGTTCGCCGACGCCGTCGAGGCGGCCAACCCGGAGACGACCCCGCCGCTCGTCGCCCTCTACCAGGTCACGGCCAACGTGCTGCGGGTCAAGCTCGACTGGGGCTTCGCGATGAGCCGCGCCCTGACGGCCGCCCCAGAGGCGGCGCGGGTCCACGCCGAGGTGGAGGAGAAGTGCGAGCGGATGTTCCGGGCGGCACGGGAGGCGGGGCTGCTGCGGCCCGACGCGGACCTCGCGTGGGCCCGGCGGGTGTACTACGCGCTCATCCACGAGGCCGCCCAGAGCGGCGACGGCGACGCCGACGCGCTGGCCACGCGGGTCGTCGACACGCTGCTGCGCGGCGTGGGCACCGCCCAGGGCCTCACGGCGCCGCGCTGATCCTTGCGCCGGCCCTCGCCGCCGGCCTTGCGCCGACCCTTGCGCTGAGCCGCCTCAGGCGTCGCCGGCGAGCAGGTCGCGGGCGGCGTCGTTGAAGGCGCGCACGCGCGCGGTGGCGCCGTCGGCCCGCCACATCAACCCCCACCGCAGGGGCGGGGCGTCGCTGAACGGGACGTACGCGACGTCGGGCCGGACGTAGTAGCGCGTGGCGTGCGCGCCGACCGGGAAGACCCCGTGACCGGCGCCGATGAGGGTGAGCATCTCGTTGAAGGTCGAGGCCGACGGGCCCGGCTCGATCGGCCGCCCCGAGGGGGTGGCGCTCGGGGTGCGGTCCGCGCGCAGCGAGCCGGGGAGCGTACGGGGGAGCTGGAGCAGTGTGACCCGGGCCAGGTCCTCCAGGGAGACCGACGTCCGGCGGGCGAAGGGGTGCTGGAGCGGGACCGCGAGCATGCGCGCCTCGGACACGAGGACCGGCCCCGTGGCGATGTCGGGCTCGTCGACGGGGAAGGTGCCCAGCGCGACGTCGATCTCGCCGTCCCGCAGCCAGGGCATGAGGTCCACCATCTGCGCCTCGCGGAGCTGGACGTCGCAGTCCGGCCGGCGCCGCCGGAACAGCTCGGCCACCCCGGCGAGCAGTTGCCCGCCGGCGGCGCCGACGAAGGCGACGCGCAGGGTGCCGGTGAGGCCGCGCCCGGTGGCGACGGCCCGCTCGTACGCGGCGGCGATCCGATCCCAGGCCGGGCGGGTCTCCTCGTACAGGCCGCGTCCCACCGAGGTCAGCTCCACCCGGCGGCTGGTGCGGTTGAACAGCGGAACCCCGATGCGGCGCTCCAGCTTGGCGATGGTCTGGCTGATCCGGGCGGTGGACACCCGCAGCCGCTCGGCGGTCCGGCCGAAGTGCAGCTCCTCGGCCAGCGTGAGGAACGCCTCCAGCTCGTGCCGCTCCAGCATGACGCCCTCCGATCGTTAATCCAGGCTTGACGATCGTTGCACAGGACCGCATTGATCGGCTCCGCGCCCCGGCCGAGAGTGGAACCGCTCGAAAACCCCTCCGACCTGCATGGAGCATGCGATGTACGTCACCTCGGGACAGGCGCTGTCCGCCCCCGCCGGCGATCAGGACGCCGTGGTCCGGGAGCTGCGGGACCGCGCCGAGATCGTGGACGCCCTCCACCGGTTCGGCCTCGGCCAGGACCTGAAGGACAAGGAGCTGTTCGCCTCGGCCTTCGCCGCGGACGCCGAGCTGGACTTCCGTCCCGCGGCGGCGAAGTGGGGCGGCCGGCCGCCCCTGATGACCGGGCGCGACGCGATCGTCTCCACGATCCTGGCCCTGTTCGGCGGCCGGGTGGACACCACCCACCAGGTCACCAACCCCCGCGTCGCGGTGGACGGCGACACGGCGCGCCTGACCGCGCTGGTGGAGGCCCAGCATCTGCTCGCCGCCGACCACGGCACCTTCGCCCTGCTGAAGAACCCGTACGACGTCGAACTGGTCCGCGACGGGGAGCGCTGGGTCGTCCGCCGCATGACCATCGACAACGCCTGGTACACCGGCGACCCCGTCGCCATCTTCGGCTGACCCGCACCGTTCGGGCGACCCGCACCTTTCGGTCGACTCACACCTTTCATTCGACTCACACCTGAGGAACCTCATGAACACCTTGAGATCGGCCGTCCGCGGCCAGGTCCTGCTGCCCGGCGATCCCGGGTTCGACGCCGCCCGCCGCCCGTGGAACCTCGCCGTCGAGCAGCCGGTGGCCGCCGTGGTCGAGGCCGCCGACGCCGACGACGTCGCCGCCCTCGTCCGGTATGCCGGCTCCGCCGGGCTGGGCATCGCGACGCAGCCGAACGGACACGGCGCGACCGGCCGTACCGAGGGCACGATCCTGCTGCGCACCCGGCTGCTGGACACGCTGGAGATCGACCCCGCGGCCCTCCGCGCC